>QIKV01000024.1 GCA_003233115.1 Oceanospirillales bacterium | reverse complement strand
GTTACCCATCACCAGGTAATCCATTTCAGTGCGCATAAAGCAGCGGTAAGCTTCCGCCGGCGTATTGACGATCGGCTCACCACGCACATTGAACGAAGTGTTCACCAGCAGGGGGCAGCCTGTCAATTGCTCGAATGCATCAAGCAGATGATAAAATAACGGATTGGTCTGCTGGTGCACCGTTTGCACCCTGGCTGAACAATCCACGTGGGTGACGGCAGGAATGCTGGAACGGTTGACTTGCAATCTTTGCAAGCCGGTAACCGCCTGTTCAGCATGCGCTGATTCCGTCAGTTTGTCGGTTGCGACCTGTGAAACGATTAACATATAAGGGCTCGGTGATTCCTGCTGGAACCACTCATGCATTTTGTCAGCCTTGATGGCTGGTGCAAACGGCCTGAAGGACTCACGGTACTTTATTTTAAGATTCATGACCGATTGCATCTCGCTGTTGCGCGGGTCACCGATGATGGAACGGTTGCCCAGCGCCCGTGGACCAAACTCCATCCGACCCTGGAACCAGCCGATCACCCGCCCTTCTTCAAGCAAAACAGCAACCCTGGTAACCAGGTCCTCTTCTTCAAGATGTTCATGGACCCCGCCGGAGGCGGTCAGCGTCTCGCTGATCTGTTCATTTGTCCAGGCCGGACCCAGATAGGCGCCTTTCATACTGTCTTGTGCATCCGCTACGCGGGTATTCTCAAGGTATTCATACCAGATCGCGAGGGCCGCCCCGAGGGCGCCACCAGCGTCTCCGGCAGCCGGTTGTATCCAGATGTCCGCAAACGGCCCCTCACGCAAAAGGCGGCCATTGGCGACGCAGTTCAACGCGACACCACCGGCCAGGCAAACATGCTCAACCGCAAGTTCCCGCTGCACCGTACGCGCCAATTTCAGGATAATTTCTTCGCTGACGAGCTGAATTGAACGGGCAATATCCATTTCTTTCTGGGACAAATCAGCCTCGGGCGTTCGTGGTGGCCCGCCGAACAGGCGATGAAATTTATCCGTGGTCATCGTCAGACCGGTGGCGTAGTCAAAATAGGACATATCAAGACGATAGGTTCCGTCATCCTTCACATCAATTAGATTCTGCAGTATCAGATCTGTGTAACGGGGTTCGCCATATGGCGCGAGGCCCATCAGCTTGTATTCACCGGAATTCACCCTGAAACCCGTGTAATAGGTGAATGCAGAATACAACAGGCCCAACGAATGCGGAAAATCAATTTCCCATTGCGGAACAAGCCGGTTATCCTCGCCCAACCAGATTGAGGTGGTTGCCCATTCCCCTACGCCATCAAAACAGATAACAGCCGATTTCTGAAACGGGGATGGGAAAAATGCCGAAGCCGCATGCGATTGATGATGCTCAGTGAACATCAATGAGGGCAATTCTTTCTCGGCCATTGCGCCCACAATCGCCAATTCCCTCCGCAGCGTCTTTTTTAAATATAGCTTTTCTTTCAACCAGATCGGAATCGCAGCAAAAAATGATTTGAACCCCCTCGGGGCGAAGGCAAGATAAGTCTCGATCAGCCGCTCAAACTTGATAAAGGGTTTATCATAGAAAACAATATGGGTAATATCAGATAGTTGCAGGCCTGCTTCGTCCAGACAATATGCAATAGCATCAGCGGGAAATCCAGAATCATGTTTTTTGCGTGAAAAACGCTCTTCCTGCGCAGCAGCAATGATATCTCCATCTACAATCAACGCTGCTGCACTGTCATGATAGTAGGCCGAAATACCCAATATAGCTGCTGTCATGGTTGTGCCAGGGTGTACTTTCATATTTCAACCTTGAAAAAATGCGCGTCGACAGCTATCACAGTATATAGCTATGATAACCCTATCGCTGGCCTCAACTCTTGCAGTTTAGGGGTGGTAAGCCTTGTTCCTGATAACCAGCGGTGGCCACAGTGCATGTGCCAACGCCTGTTGCAGTAACTGCTGGTCCGGTTCAGGGTCCGGGGCAAGCCTGCCGCCGGGTTCATAGAGAAACGATTTCATCGGCAGGTTGGGCTGCAGCACCACAACCCTTCCTGGCACCATCCAGGCCTGTATGTTGTTGAACTGCATCTGGGCACGGCCTGCACCCTGGTAGTATTTTGCCGTGGTCAGGTCATGCCCGATGGCGGGGTGTCGGCCATTGACGCCTATCAGCGACAATAGCGTGGGTAGCAGGTCGATCTGGCTGCTGATACCAGGTATACGCCGGGGCTCAATCGTATCACCTAAAATCACACCGGGGATATGAAAGCGCTCAATCGGAATCAGTTGATTGCCATACACGCGGGAGTTGTGGTCTGAGACAACAAGAAAAACTGTATTGTCAAAGTAGCCCGATGAACGGGCCCGCTCAAAGAATTTGCCCAAAGCGTAGTCAGCGTATTTAACGGCCGTATCCCGGCCGCTATCGGGACCCGGTTCTTTGCTGACCTTGCCGGCGGGGATGTCAAACGGCTCATGGTTACTGGAGGTAAACACCAGGCTGAAAAACGGCTGCTCGCCCCGGTCACTGAAATATTGGTCTGCCAACCGGAACAGATCTTCATCCGAGACACCCCATGAAGCGACAAACTGTGGGTTGTCATAGTCACTCTCATCCACAATAGTCTGAAACCCATTGTTCAGGAAAAACCGCCTCATGTTATCGAAATGGGCCTCTCCACCGTACAGAAAACTGGTCTGGTAGCCATGGCCTTCCAACAGGCCGGCAAGGGTGAAAAAATTGTTCTGGGTTTCAGCCAGTTTGACAACGCTTCGTTTCGAAGTGGGTGGGAAGCCTGCAATAATTGCTTCAATACCCCTTACAGAACGTGTGCCGGTGGCATAGAGTTGCTCAAACCAGATTCCTTCACCGGCCAGCCTGTCCAGATTCGGGGTCAGGTTCTTACCGCCAAGGCTACCGACGAATTCGGCCCCAAGGCTTTCCTCCAGAATGATTACCAGGTTCAACGGCCTTTTTAACTGGCGGGTAGCAATTTGTTGATGCATGGTCGGCGCACTGCTTTGCAAGTCTGCCGAGCCAGTCAGGCCCGCCTCTTTCACTACGATACGCAGCACTTCAGCATCATCCATTTTCCCGTAGTTTGCGGCACCACCGGCAGAGTCACGGTGCTGTTCGTAGATGGCATACATAAGGGAATAGGGTGAATTCAGCGGCAACTGATTAACCATGGAGTCAGTGGAGAAGGCCACTGTGCTCGGATTGACCGGTCGATGGTCCAGCGTCGAACGGATCATCATCAGAACCAGAACCAACAGGAATGGTGTTACCAGCAAGGCATACAGGCGCCGGCTCTTATAGGCTGGCTGCGATGCGCCCCGGGAAAGCCGCCAGACCAGCCAACCGGACCCCAGCGCAGCTAAGGTCACCGTCACCAGCAGCAGGCCGTATGAGGCCATCAGCGTGGCAAAGACCTCGCGGGGGTATTTCAGGTATTCAACATAAAGGTAGTTGGGCCGGGCGTCATATTGATCTATGAACGGGATGGTGCTCAATTCCACAAATACAACGAATAGCGCCACCGCCACCAGGTAAATTCTCAACAAAGCCCCGCCGATCTTGCGCCCGGATAACCAGGGTGCTGCCAGCAGGGCCGGCCCCAGCACAATTCCCATCAGGACGATATCGAAGCGGAGTCCCTGCAGCAGGATAAACCAGCCACCCCCGGTGGGGGCAACCCGATCCCAATACCACGCCAGCAGCAGCAGGCGGGATAAGGTCAACACCAGCAACAGGAAACCCAGTACGCGCACCGGCACCGACAATGATCTTAAAGTGCTTATGCTGCTACGCCTTGTGCTTCAGATTCAAACTGCCTGTTAGCCCTGCTATATCGAGTAGGACTTCCAGGGCATTTCATCGACAGGAAGGTCGCGCAGTGCCTTGACCAGATTCTGGTCACCATAGTAAACGGGTGACCCGTCCTCTCGCTGGGCCATCAGGATGACCGGGGCATTGCCAAACTTGGGCTGCAACGTATCGATGGCCATATCTCCCTCACCGGAATTGGTCACGATATCCATGCCGATCAGGACGATAACGAAATTGCTGTCTTGCAATGATATTGCGGCTGCCTGCACGTCCATTTGATCTGTCCTGTGTAAAAAATATCAAGCTATGTTTCAGTATATTTCAGGAGTCGCTATTTTTGAGCTGATTGGTGATTAATTGATCCAGCCGGATGAAGGCGTCATAGCCGGGGTCTGCTGAAGTGAATTCACCAAAATCCTCCGATACCCGGATCGCAGCACGGGCGTTCTCCCAGTTGCCCAGCTTGGTATTGGCCAGCGCAATTTGATAGTAAGGCAGGTAGTCGACAAACCACATGCCATACGTTCGCTTGCCGCGCTTTGAATCCTGCAGGATGTTCGCACCCTGGACAAAGCAATCCAGTGCGTGTTCCGCATCACCGGCTTCCATCAGGTCAATACCCAACTCATAATAGAAATACCAGGGGAGTTTGTTGTCACTAAGCTTGGCGGGACTGGCACAGCGTTTGAGTGCATGGTCACTGGTTGACCCCACTTCATGATCTGCCAGTGGAAGCACCTGGCTATTAAACTGGCCGGGCTGTGGCAACGCAGCAACTTTCGGTTCATCCAGGGGCGCAGACATGATTTTGGTTGCATAGCGATCCAGCAGAAGCTTGCCAGTTGCTGTTTTAGCCGCCACACCAAACACCTGGCTTTCTATCAGGGCGTCCCTGGCATCACGTATGTGCCCCATTTTAAAGTAGACAGCCGACAGGTAAATATAAGGCAGGTATTCATGCGGCTGCGTTACGGGGTCGGGCGCCAGCTTGATTGCCCGGAAGAACGACTCTGAGGCAGCCTGAAACTCACCACGCTCAAAATTCTCAATGGCCGCAAGATACGTGGTCTGATATGGAGGTGAAGTTTCGGCCAGTGCGGTGTTCGCGATAACCGACAGCACCCCCAAAAAAATCACTACAAATGCCTTCATCTCTCTAGTCCTTTAGATTAATCAGCTGAAAGAACAATAACATATTAACTGCCAGTCTGCTAAATCCCGGTACAAACCGGCTCAAAAAATCTGCGAAACGCCTGTATATTCCACTATTATCCAATCCATTGCTGTGAGCCAGTTCACAGCTTTAAAAAAAGCGGTGGCCAAAACGAACCACCGCTTTCAGACTCTCAACAATATCAATTTACCTGCGGCTGATAAAGACCGCTTTACGCCCGGGTAAAGCCCTCATCCCAAACCCGAGAAGTATCAGTACCAGTAGTCCCATAGCCCACTGGCTCAGTGTTGGAATCGGGATCGGGTCATTGATCGTGACGATGCCATCTGCCTTGATGATCAGCGCGGATTCACCCTGAATACTGACAATCTTGACCGTAAAGAATTCGCTGGGCTCTTTCTTGTTGTCATTTACGATTGGGATCGTGATCGTCCTTGTAGTGGAAGCGTCACCATCCAGCCACACCAATTCACCAGAGGCAGACTGGTAATCGAAGTCACCATTTTCATCCTGCGCCGTACCATCCTGGGTTTGCCAGAACACAAATGCCGCCGTGTTATTGCTGCCTGAGCGTGTCACCGTAACCGTTGCAGACAGTTTCGTCTCAAATACCGTGACATCGCTGATACTGAAGCTGCCGCCACCGTCGTTGTCAAAAATTGTGACATTGGCAGAACCGTCTGCAATAGAGGCACCGTTGGTCGGACTGCTCAGATCCACGGTGAACATTTCTGCAGATTCGACCACAGCATCATCGATGATCGTAATCGCAATGGTCTTGGCTGCGGCATCTCCATCCGCCCAGTTTAATACGCCGGTCGTATACAGATAATCATCTGTCGCGGGAGTGGCCGGGTTTCCACCGGTAGCAGTACCCGACACGGTCGTATAGGTGACAGAAACAGCCCCCGTGCTCCCCACATTACGGGTAACAGTGACGTTGATCGTGCCATCGCCCTCACTGACATTGGCATCAAGGATGCTGAACTCGCCCGGCACTGGAGAATCGTTATCCGTGATAGTCACGGTTGCCGGCGTGCTCGACACTGTGGGTGAACCTTTAGTACCAGTCTCCGTAGCGGCCACAAATCTGACCGTGAAGGATTCGGTGGATTCCTGCACGGCATCATCAGTAATAGGAACCGCGATGGGTTTGGAACCACCTTCTTTGTCACTCCAGCTTAACGTCCCGGAACTCGCAGTAAAGTCACCGGGTGCTGCCGCAGTTCCGGGCTGGGTCTCCCAATCTATGCTGACGGCACCGTCTGTACCACCGGTACGGGATACAAAAAGTCCGGCAGAGCCGACGGCCTCGGAGACTGTTATTCCTGTAGGACTGAACGCCAGGTTGCCGGGTGTGGTCGGTGGCGCTGCACTTTCTGTGATATTAACCGTCGTCTGTGCATCAGTGATCGTGCAATTCACACAACTGGACAGGTCAACGGTAAAGGCTTCCGGCCCAATGGCATCTGCGTCTGCAGTAATAGGAATGGTAATGGGCTTGGGTGCCAAGTTCAGCCGCACCCCAGGCCAGCGTGCTAGTAGTTGTCGTATAGTCCTGCGGGTTGGTCGCAGATCCGTCGGTCGTGGTGTAGTTCACTACCACCGGCTGGTTATCCACATTGACGCGTTCGACAAACACTGTCACCGAACCACCGGTTTCACTGACAGTGTACCCATCAGGGTTAAAGGCAACCATGGGGTCACCGAGTATGGTAACAACACCGGAAGCTACACCAAACGTCTGTGTAGTGGGAGCTGCGCCAGGATCATCTTCAATATTGACATTAAAGGTCTCGTCCGATTCATTGTTATTGACTGCATCTTCGTTGATCGTAATAACAACAGTCCGATCTGATGTAAGGCCAGAGATAGCGTCCCAAGTCAAGATTACATCTTGTCCTACATAATCTACGCCGTCAGTGGCCGTAACGTCCGCGGTACGAAGCCTTATTGTAGCGTCACTAATCGGACTGCCGCTCGCACCAGTCCGGCTCACGGTAACCGTGACCGTACTGGGGGTTGGCGTTTCATCGACCTGGTTTGGACTGATATTGGTAATGGAGAATGTTCCGTCAGCAGCAAAGTCATCATCCATAATGGTAGCCATGGAACTGCCGCCGCCAGCGAGGGTTACAAGATTCAATGGTGTGCTCAACTGCACAAAGAAATTCTCGTCCCCTTCAATGGCTGTGTCACCCGTAACATTGATCGCTGGGATGGACACCGGGCCAGGACTGACAGGCAGATTAATACTGCCACTGTTACTAATATAGTCCACAACACCGGTAACATCACCAGCACCACCGCCGGTCGCTGAACCGTCTACCGTGGCCCAGGCGATATTCATCGGACTCTCCAGGGTGCCACCAGAGTAAGTCACGGTAAATGAAACCGGGACCAGCGTTAAGGGGTCATTACCTTCCAGCACGGGGTCCGGGGAGGGTGCGGAAATGGATATCGTTATCGGGTCGCTGGGGTTGATATTGACGGTCTCCGCACTGGGTGCAGCCAGAGAGCCGCCGACCGCGTTGGACAAGCTCACAGTAAAATCTTCAGATGCCGGTTCCCACAAATTATCGTCTACCAGGGTGATGGTAATAGCCTGGGTTCCCGACACGCCGTCAGCCCAGCTTAAAGTGCTTGAAGACGTGGTATCGTTGTAATCCGCTGAGGATGCTGAACCGTTGCTAATCGCATAGTCAACCGTCACCGGGCCTGAAGAGCCATTGATTCGCTGCACTTGCAGAATCAGCGCATCGCTTTCATTGCCGCTCACGCTGCTCTGCGTGAACCTGAACTGCCCCGGCACATCGTTGTCCTGGTTGATGCCTGCAACCGGGCCGCCCACCAAATTCTTATAGCTGTCCGGCTGGGAAGGTGCATTGTCGGTCGTAACCGTGATCTGGTAAGGTTGATTCCCATCCGGTGGATTCGCCGGGGCGTCATCCTGACCGGTGATGGTGACTTGCTGTCCGGTATCCCAGTTTGCAGGTGTAAAGCTCAAAACCAATGAATTCACATCACTGCCGCCGCTGCTGATACGCGCCTCTGCGGGTTTATCAGAAGTCACATCTACGTTCACAACACCGCTTGGCTGGGACGCTAACTCTACCCAGAAGCTTGCTTGTGTACCGTTTTCTGACGTTGTCTTGGAGGTCAGAGTACCCGTTCCGGGCGGGGCACTACTGGTCCAGTTGGCATCGGTCACAAATAGTCCGGCGGTGTCGTTGTCACTGATGGTAAAGGACTGGTCAGGCGGTGTTTTTAAGCTGGCTCCCGAGCCCGGGATATCCTTGATCGTTAGTTTCAGGTTTTCAAGCGACTCAATGATAACGTCATCGACCGCATGGATCGTAATGGTGCAGGTAAATGTTCCGTCGACACTAAACGAGCCGTTGTCATTGGTACCCAGGCTAAGATCAAAATCATAACCATTGCTGCTGGAAGAATCAGCGAATGTTATCGTGGCTGACCCTCCATCCTGTGTACATTCAGTCGGGAAAGTCAGGGTAAAATCATCCGGGTAAGTAGCAGTGGCAGGGCCCGCAGTCAGACCATCGTTGATGACCAACCCCACACTTACTGCAGGCTGGGGGCCTATAATTTGTGCCTTAATATCAAATTGCGCAGTATCGGTATCAGGCGTGTTTTCAGCCGCAGCCTGATCGGGAGCCTCTGTCCATACTTCATACCCAGCAATCGCGGGCATGCTGAATGCGAGAACCGGCAAAGCAAGAGCAAGACTTCTGAGTATATTTGAACGCATAACGGTGACCTCCTGGTAAGGATTCACATGGACGTGCCAGCTATTTTTTACCTAATTTTCAATGCATTATAATCATAATACGGTATACTTTACACCGTTAATTGAATCGATATACCCCCGAAACAGAAATCGTATCCTGGTTTTTAGAGAAATCTGCTGCAAGATCCATCTGGAAGTTTGAAAAGAAGAAGCCAAACCCAACGGAATAGTGGGTCTCATCACTGCCGCCGGGGAAGAAAGAAGCAAGCACGAGCTGATTGGGATCGCTGTCATCGGTAGGACCGTTAAAAGTCAGGGTATGGCTCGGATCCTGCCAGACGCCACCGCGCAATACAATCGGCTTGTTCTGCATCACGTATTCAGCGCCGAGGCGAAACTCGGTACCATTATCAATTGACATCATATCAATTGCAGCCTGCTGATTAGCACTCGGCGGCGTTCTGAAGGCCCAGAATACCGGCGATGCTAAATCCGAGTAGTTGATGCGGATGACATCAAAATTAAACGTCAGGTTATCATTCGGCTGGAAGGAGAAACCGATGCCGTATACGTCAGGTATTTCGAATTTGAATTGCCGGGTGGTATTGAATGCGCCGTTGGCAAAATTTTCGTGACGATGGTTGGTGTTGAAGCCCGGTGTTGACCGGTAAACAAGGCCAATAGACAAGCGTTCCGTTGCCCGGAACAGAGCGCCGGCTGTAAAACCATAACCCGTGTCATTACCGGTTTGAACCTGTTGGTTGATAGGGACGCCTGTGTCCGGTGCACTTCGCAATGTACTTGCATTCATGGAGTAATCCATATACGAAATGCTCGCACCCAGCGACAAACGGTCATTCACCCGGAAGGCTGTTGAAAAACCATAATTGACGATATTTACGTCCACACTGTTACTGGTGGGAAAAGCAACGGCTCCGGTGCCACCCAGGGTAATGGGCCCCGTATCGAACTTGGAATTAAAATCCATGAACTCCTGGCGGAAAGCGGCAAAAACCCACCTTTCTGTCGGATACACATAGGACAGGTAAGAAAGATTGTTGGCGCTGCTGTTCGCGCTTGCCCTGGTCACGTCAGGATAACTACCACCGGATGTATACGGGGTACTGTAATCGTTGAAGCGGTATTCCGCTGAAAGTTCAGCACTGAACAGGTTGGTGAGTCCGGCCGGATTGGCAAAGGCCGCAGTTGAATCGTCGGCACGCCCCAAAAATGCACCCCCCATACCCAGTGAACGGGCACCCGGTGGAGAAAAGTTAAATTGTAAACCCTGCATACTTTCGTTATTCGGTAACTCGCCCGCCTGTATAATGCCCGGTATGGCCAAGGCTACCAGCAACATACAAGTTTTTTGTATTGACTTCACTTTATCTTCTCCCTAATAAAATTCTTTCATATAACAAATTCTTTGTATCTCAGAGTATAGCTGAAAATCGACTCATTGGAATCAATATGCGCACACCAGCCAACCAGCCAGGAAGGCCCTGTCGATCTCCTGCCCCTGAAGCCTAGCTGGTCTGCCGAAACAAGGACAGAAAACTCGGTGAGAATGCCGCGATGTAGGGCGAGAAACTGCTGTTCATGCGTTTGATAGCACGGATATCACTTTGTACCTGGCGCAGGGTCTCTGGCTTCTTCTCGCCCTGGCGCACGTACAATTTGTGGTTCGCAGCGGCGCGAAAAAGCAGGGCCTGAATACGCGCCCGGTCTTCACCGAAACCCTTGGGGTCAGCCAGCTTGACAACGGTCTCGTAGTCGCCTGCAAAATAAGCTTCGGCAACCTTTTTCAATTTGGGCGGTGGTGTTCGTTTGGCTATGCTCTGTTGCTGTGCCTGCCAGTCCTGTACCGATAGCCTGTAGCGCCTTAGAACATTATTGATGATCTGGGTTTGTTCCCTGATATTGAGTTCGGATGCCGTTGATCCGAGGTTCTCCCCGGCGCTGACCTGGCGGTTGAGGTCAACCAGCAATGAACTCATTTTTGAACTGCCATGCTCAGGTTTTTTTGCTGCCGTGGCCAGGCGAATAGCCTCGGCAAGGCTACGTCGCGCGTCTTCACGCGCCTTTAGTTCAGTCCTGGCATTCTGGGCCTGGATTGCCTGCACCTGGGCCAGTGCATCCCGTTCACTGCCACTGAGGGCGCTGGCGGTTCGTTTCGCTTCGATGGTAATGGACTTGATGGCGTCCGGGTCAATGTCCTGGATGGCGGTTTGCAGGCGCTGCTTTAGCGTTTGCTCCGATTGCTTTGCCTGGTTCAGGCGCGGTTGCCATCTGGACGACCACTCCCGTGCCAGCAAACTCTGGCTCTGCAGGCGCGCATATTTATTTATCGCGGCATCAAGTCCGTCCATCGCTCCGCTCGCCTGCGCAGCAATACTGCTGATGTCAATACTCTGGGATTCGCAGGTTTTCATATCAGCCTGCAACTGGGAGAATTCATCCTTTTTCTGGATCACGCCGGCCTTGATGGCCTGTTTCCAGGCCGCGATGGCGGATGGGCAGTCATCCAGTTTGAAATATGACAAGCCAAGGTAGTAGTGCGGTAAATAGGAATCGAATCGCATGCCGTAAAGTTTGACGCGTGCTGCTGAACTCGGGTTATCGGCGATCGCAGCCTTCAACTTCTTGATCGCATCCTGATATTGGCCGTCTTCAAAAGATTTCTTGCCGATGGTGTAATTGCGCTTGAACTCCGCATTAGCGGCCGCACTGAAAAACAGCGACAAAACGACACAGAAAACGACCATTGCTAATCTTGATTTGGCCATCACTACCAACTGGACCTCTTGAAATATTCGTCGGCGGTCAGCGAGTTAAATTTTGCCACCGCAGGTACAACCTGCTGGGCAATCACATTGACTGATAATTCCTTCGGTGAACCGCTGCTATTTTTAATCGATACCGTATAGCTTCCTGCCTCCAGCGATACCAGCAGCGGGGTGGAACGACTGGTCGGCAGCCCCTGGACTGGTTTTCCTGCCGAGTCCCTGATCTCTGTAACCTCACCCCAGGGCACGGCATCAATCGCCAATTGTCCCATCAGGGCCGCGCGTTGCCTGGCTTTCTCGGCCAGGCGGTCTTGCCTGGTTTTTTTGAGATCCTTGCGGGTAGCCAGCAATTGCTGGTTATCCGCAAAATACTTCAGCCCAAGGTTCAGCAGGACAAAGCCCGCGTCCTCGTTTCCGCCAACACTGACCTCGCGGGCTCCGCTGCTGATCGCAGTGATCAGTTCTGTCACCTGCCTGGCAGCGGTCAGATTACCCGGAAATTCCTTATTCAGGTCTTTAAGCGCCTTGGCAGACTGGTCGATGACGTCCAGTGTCATGGGCCGGCTTGCAACCAGCTTTGCTGATGCATCAAGCAAATTCTGCAGGCGCTGTTCTTTTTGCTGTTGGGCAATGGCGCGGTCCATACTCACCTTCAGGTCGGCAAATCTTTGTTGATCCGGAAATGAAGTTTGTGCAATTTTCAGCAAATCCCTGGCACCGCGTAAATTTCCCAGCCGTTGCTGCTGGTTGGCTTCTTCAAATACCTGGTCCGGTAAGCCGGCGATGCCCCTGGCCGCCTGCGCGTTACCCGGATCCATGTCTTCCACTTCCTTAAACAGACCCCAGGCACTCTCACCGGGGGGCAGAAATTTGCCGGACACGACCAGTCGCTGGGCCTGTTGCAGCTTGGACTGAATTTCACGGTCACGGGCACCCAGTTTGGAGAAGGATTCCTGCTGGATCTTCAACAGCTCAGGGTTGTCCGGCGCCGCCATCAGACCGCTGTCCGCGAAGTTGGCCGCTTTCCTGTAATCCCCGTCCTGCATGGCTTTGCCGGCCCGATCATGGAAAATTGCCGCAATCTTTTTCAGGCCATTACTCGCTTCTTCATTATCCTCGCGGTTTAACACTTCCCGGTAGCTGTTGAACGCGTTATCCAACTTCGGTTCGATCAGCTTGCCCTGTTTCATTTGCTGTCGGGCCAGGACAAGATAATTATTGACTTCCTGCTTAGCGCGAAATTCTGTTTGTGCTGCGGTAATGCGCGCCCTGATCCGGGTCACCCTGATGGAATTGGTAAACAGCGAAGCAGCATTCTGAACCTGGGTATCAGCGGTCTTAAGGTCGCCTTTATCGATGCTTTTGCCGGCTTCATCCAGCAATTGCGTCAGGATGGCTTCCAGGCCCTGGTTGGCTGCACGGTTTTGCGGATCAAGCGCAATCACCTTCTTGTAGGCGCTGTAAGCATTGGTGTCTTGCGGGGAAATCAACATCCCCTTCGCAACATAGTCTGCGGCAACCTGCAGCGCTGCGGTGATGCCAGCCTTGCGCTTTTGATCGGCGAGCCGGTTTTCAATATCCTGCCTCAATTGCTGCAAATCCTGATAGCCGGGATCTATGTCAAGACCCAATCGGGTTTTCTCAACCGCTGCATCCAGCTTGCCCGCGTCCAGCAGGTCGCGGGCGTCCGTTTCGTAAAACTCAGCGATGGCACGGGCCTTATCCAGCACCGGTTGATAGTCCGGTGCCAGAGCCAGTGCTTTACGGAGTTCATACACTGCGTTGTCTCGCGGCGGGCTGTCTATCTGCAGCTTGGAAAGGTCGGCCTCCACCCGCAGCAGATAATTATCCACACGTTGTTGCCCTTTTTCTGACAGGCCTGATGACGGCACGTACCAGATCGTGAAATACATCACCGCGGCACCGATCAGTGCCAACGATGGCAGGCCGAAGATCAGGGATTTTTTTAGTACGCCCGATTTTGTCCTGCCGCCCTGCATCCGGGTCTCTTCGTACTGCCCGGAAGTACGTGCGCTGCGACGGTCTGAATACTGGCCTGACCGCCGGTCAGAATGGCGCTCCGAATAGCGATCTGAATAACGGTCTGAATAGCGCCCGGAATGGGCGCCAGTGTGCCGATTGGACCCCAGGCTGGGACTACTCATCGGGCTGGACTCGTAAATTCGCGTCGCCTGCGTCAGTTCCGTCGCATAGTCTTCATCGGTCAGCGACACATTCTGCACAGCTTTGCAAAAGTCCAGACAACTATCGAACCTGTCTTCCGGATCCTTGGCGAGCATGGCGTCCATCACGCCCTGCAAACCGGATAGTTCCGGAGGCAGGGGCGGCGGCGGCTCCTCACACTGCATGCGTGAGAGTTCATATTGCCCGGAAGCGACAAACGGCAAGCGCCCGGCCAGCAGGCGGTAAAACATCAGGCCCAGGCTATAAATATCAGAGCGGTGATCTATGTGCAGACCCCGAATCTGCTCCGGGCTCATGTACTGCAATGTGCCGACGATATGCCCGGTCTGTGTCAAGCCATGTTCAACATCGGTCTGCCGGGCAATGCCAAAATCGGTCAACAACGGGGTGTAAATATCACGTAACAGGATATTGGAAGGCTTGAGGTCGCGGTGGACTATGTTCTTCATGTGCGTTGCATGAAGCGCCAGGCCGGTCTTGGCACAAATCTGTATGGCCTGATCAACGGTCAGTTGTTGCACCTTGAGCCAGTCTGCCAGCGTACCGCCATCGACATACTCCATGGCCATGTACAGCAGGCCATCTGCTTCACCAATATCGATGATTGATACGATATTGTCGTGTTGCAACTTGGCGAGCACCTTGCCTTCGTAAAAGAATCGCAGCTTGAATTCTTCGCTCTCGGCCGAAAGCCGCTGGTGCAGGATCTTGATCGCTACCTTGCGTTCAAGCATGGTCTGTACGCCGAGGTATACCGTGGCCATACCACCGGCACCAATCTCCTTGATCAGTTCGAAACCAGGTATGTTGATATCAATCGACATTCAGAAAATAACTATTCTCGCAAATTTACGACAAAGAAGGCCGCCATTTAGCGACCAGTCTATTCCCTTTTATTCTACGCCAGTTCTTGGTTGGAATTCGAGACCGACGACCAATTCATGGGATTCTTACCTCGCCTGATTGGAATCAACTTCTAAAACTCATGCATGAAACTGCTATCCTGAAGGTACTACATGGTTTAATGACACACCAAAAGACAGGAAATCGGACATGCCGGGCAGATTGGAATTTGATTTTGCAATGGCGGGTGGCAATAAGCCACGGCGCGTTGAAACATCACCCTTCGTGATGATGGTGCTGGGTGAGTTCGGCGGCAATGCCAGGGACAAGGCGGGTAACGACCCAGCCAGGTTAATGCAGGTACCGGTCAGAAATGTCGACCTGGACAATATTGACCAACTGTGGTCGGTCTTTGAACCCCGGCTGGAAATAGATATTGAAGGCTCCGTGGTTGAACTGGCGCCCGCGGACCTGGATGATTTCCACCCCGACCACCTGTTCAACACCCTGCCGCTGTTTGGCGAGTTGCGTAAGCTTCGCAAGCGCCTGCTGGATCCGGCAACTTCTGCACAGGCGCTGTCAGAAGTGATGCGTTCCACTGCTGAACCAATGACCGAAGCAGAGGCGGCGCCTGTTGATGACATCCCCACGGATGATGTCCAGAGCGGCACAGAAAGTGGTAACCAGATGTTTGAGCGCTTGCTGGGTGAGCGCCGCGCGCAACCCGCACCTGCCGCCGCCGCCCAAACCCGTCTCGACAGCCTGCTACAAAGGGTCGTCGGCCCGCATATCGTCCATGGGCTCGATCCAAAGGTGGATACCGCTGTGGATGCAGTTGATCGGGCCATCACCAGCACCATGCGCAGCATTCTTCATCATCCTGACTGCCAGCAACTGGAAGGTGCCTGGCGCTCGCTGTATGACCTGGTCCACACAACCGAAATCGGCGAAGAACTGCAACTGAAAGTCTGCAATGTCAGCAAGGGCGAACTACTGGCCGGGCTGCCGGCATCGGCTGAATCGATGGCCGACTGCGGACTCTACCAGTTACTGGTCGGCAGGTTCCGGCGCGCGGCTGACGATGAAGGGTTCTCCCTGCTGCTGTGCAACTACAGTTTTGGCGGGGATGCCAATGATGCTGCTTTACTGGCAACGCTGGGAACCCTGGCTGAAATCCAGGATGCAGCAGTGATCGGCGCGGCCGAAAGTGAATTGATCGGCACGTATTCACTGGCGCAGCAGCCTGTGGCCAGCGAGTGGTCGCAGGCAGAAAACCCGTTTTGGAAGCAGCTCAGGGAAATCCCGGCGGCAGGACGCATCGGGCTGGCACTACCCCGTGTTCTCGGCCGCCTGCCCTACGGGCATGACAGCGACGAAATCGACAGTTTTGATTTTGAAGAACTCGAGGCCAGTGAACATGAGAGTTTTTTGTGGGTCAACCCTACGCTGGCGTGCGGACGACTGCTGGCGCAAAGTTTTACCGAATATGGCTGGAATATGAGCCCGGACAGCAACACCGATATCGGCGAACTACCTGCTTATAGTTACCAGCAGGATGGTGAGCAAAAGATGATGCCGTGCGCGGAACTGCTGCTGCCGGAACGTTCTGCCGAAGCGATTCTCAAGCTGGGAATCATGCCGATCGTCAGTTTCCGGAATCGGGACATGGCGAGGTTGCTGCGGTTCCAGTCGATTGCAAGCCCACTTAGGGCGCTGTCAGGACCGTGGGGTGGATAGGGATGGAACCCACACGCTTAATTGAGTTCTATTATCTCACCCTTGACCACAACATCACCCTCGGCAGTAATTGAGAATTGACCTTGTTTTGCTTTCAGATCAATACTTTGTGCACTTATTTCTAATTTCCCGTTGAGGTCCAGATTCACATCATCGGAAAGCAGCCGAACGACCGGTTGATCATTTTCCTGGCAAATCTCTACCAGGGGGCTGCCATTACATGAGTCTATTCGCACTGCTTCATCCGGCTTCAACTCGATTGAATGTTCAGCTACAAGGTCAGGCCGCCGCCGATCAGCACACCCGTCTAGCACACCAAAAACAATGGGTTCCGGCCAGTTGACAGGTTGTTGCAAAAGCACCCGATCCAGCTTACGAACGGATAGCCCCTGAAGTGTGGGCAGCCATTTCTCAATTGTGCTTGCTCGTTCATCCTGCCAGGCGACTAACACCCGGCCGGTCAATGAAGGGTGCCGGTCATCCAGGCATTCGCCGACAAAAAGTTCAATTCCCCTGACCGGTGCAGTCAGTGCATGGTCACGATCAGAGGATACATAGCCCGCCAATATCGGCTCCAGCGGCGATACACGTGCCTGGCGGGTGTCACTTTTCGGCTTGCTCTTCATGGTTTTGCCCTGCTGTGTCATTCTCATTCGCTCCCATTGTTCTCCTGCGCGGCCCGGGCAGCATCCAGGCGGTCTTTGACCGTGGCCGGCGGCTGATAGGGCACCGCCCGGTCGCCGTTCACGCTCACGGCAACCGGTATATATTTGTGAATGCCCGGGATAAACGGCCGCGGTGAAGGCATGCTCACGGTGTAGGTCATGGTGACATATTCCAGATCCGGATATATTGCCACCGAAGCCAGTTGCGGTTGCAGTTGTTCACGTTTATTTTCGATTTTCATCTCCACACCCGGAGCCGCCTCGGGCAGCCTGAACCCCAGGCTCGCATGTTCCGGATGCATACCGGTCACCCGTACGTCCGTTCCGAACAACGCTTTTGCAAATATCAGGCCGTGCGATGACTCCTGGCGGAATCTCTTATGTGGTGGATTTCCAAAATGCTGATCTTGCAGATGTGTACGAAATCCAGTGGGCAAAAACCCGCGCTTAACTTCCTCGAGCCTGTCGTCATCCGGTGATGGAAACCACGGTTCGCACTCGATCGCCAAAAACAGGCTGCGCGGGAAACAATTGACCGGCATCCACTCCAGGTAAGCCGGCATGGGTTGCAGATACCACTGTGCAGGATCACGGGTGATGATCCGGTCATCGGTCAGCAGGTCATCCGGATCCTCAAGATTGGGCAGGCGCATGCCTTCAATCGGGTCAGGCAGCACCAGGTAACCTGTACCCCACGGATTTCGGGGGTAAAGCCCTGGATAGTCACACTCAAGCGTGACACCCATGGATCTTGGATCTGTTTTATCAAACGGCACGCGGAAGTCACAACCACCGTAAGCCCGGTCGATACTCATCGGCATGCTGGTGAACGGCTGTGCGCCCCCCAGTCTGGGCTGCCCGTCCTGGCCCCACTCAACGAAACGGTCACCGATTACAGCTACCTGCCTGGAACGACCGGCGATTTCCAGGCCGGCCTGCATGCGCTCAACGGGTTGGCCGCCCGCTGCAAACGCGGATCCCAGTACGGCCACATCGGTAAATTTTTTGGCCGGCCAGTAATCGCTGTGCGGAGGTAAGCGTGGGCTGAGGTTTTCGTCTCTGAAATCGTTTTCCAGGGCAACCGCGGGCATCACCTCGAGTTTTCCCGAAGTCGCATTGATGTGGTAGGCAAATTTTATCAGCGCATAGGCAAAGCAGCCATCGCCGTCCGGATCCCCACCCATGTCGATGTCTATATCGTAGGCTGGCCGTGCCGGTTTACGTTCGGTCATTGATCTCTGCCGTTACCGAAGTATGTTGATTTGTTCAGCACTCGGCAAATTGCCTGATGTGGCAGCCACCGGGATGCCGAACACCTCTCCGCTACCCGCATCTGGATCACCTCCCGCCTGAACACCAACCTCCGGCACCAATCCGCCACCGACCTTGAGAGACAGCGTCGGGTTGCCTTCGAGGGCCGATGTGCCCCACCCGGCAAGTGCACTGATAGCTTTCTTAGCTAGCGCTTTTGGGCTTCCATCAAAACCGAGTTTTTTAATGGTTTCTTTGGCAATTAAATTGCCCAGCTTTTCAGCAGCTTCCTCACCAACCTCTTTAACACCTTTAAAAAAGTTTTTAATGGCCTTCCAGTCAAAAATCACATCAATCGCCATTGACAACGCAATTTTTAGCACACCCATACCGAAATCAGCCCATGTAAGCCCTACTGTGACTGTATTCATAAAGTTGATCAAAGGCCTTCCCAAAGGCAAAGTAACAGGGTCACCACAAGTCATCATTGGCAGAGGAGGAAAAATCTGACTGCAGGAAGTCGGTTTTTTATTCATTTTGACTGTTGATGCTGTGAACACCATTTTTCGCGAGGAGAAAGGCCACATAATCGCGTAATAAGCATTGACGGGTGGGATCGTAATGTCAGGAATCAGTGTTCCAATATCATGATCATCAATGCAAATAAAAACACCCCTGTGAAGTATTGTCGTTGTAAACTTGTTTTGCCCCAAAAGAAATCCTGCTGACCACATTTGTGTTGTGATCATTTCAAAGGAAGCCGTCGGGGTACCTGGTGCGGGTGGAATAACAGGTGCTGGTCCCCAGAGGGTATGCAGATTAGCACCGTTGGTGGGATCCCAAATCACGTTGACATGTATCGGAAGACTCATAAGGATTCCTCTTTCTTGTCTGCACACCAACCTTTTAGTAACTTTATACGTATTACTCTTGTCTCTCTCATTCTGGTAACAAACTGGGTGACGGAACGGTAAGTGATATAGAATTTTTGTTCCTCAGGTAACAATACCAGCGTGCGGGGATTTAGCTCTATGGCTTCTCCCTGGTCACCGACCTGGAAGTCTGCCACGACTCGCAACTCTGGCAATCGGAATTTGATTGAACCCCGATTACAGGCGCCTTCAAGACTTACAACAGCACCCGCGCCCGGCGTGTCAATTACCCAGTCGGGGTGTGCCCGATGTAGCATTTCAGGTGCATCCATCACGACGTAGTCCTTACCGCGCTTTTCACATGAACGTTTAAACCGTTCAAAAATTAAACCCGATGAATGGGGTACGGGCGCCCAGCAAACGGGCAACGGCAAATCAGACCAATATTTCACGCGCTGATCGGGAGTTTCCAGGTTGGGTAACGAGCGCGTGGCATCAAATTGTGGATAACCTTCCGGGCAATTGAATGCATCACCCAGTTCACGCGCCTGGGTGATATGGTCAAAGCCCTTGCCCTCGGCATTCATCGGCGAACTGACATCGAGTGAGGCTTCCCTGTCGATTAACACCTGTTTAGACCCGCCGAATGCCCGCTCCCACACCAACGGCATGGTGTCAAAGGCTTCAGGGGGCGACATGCTGGCACTGTCCCCTTCGCCCTGCCAAACACGTTCGCCAATAACATCCATTTCATGCTGCACATCACCGACGCTGAGCGTGACCGTCATCTCGGTCGTAGCCCGCCCACCGGGCGCATAGGCTTTGCCAAGCAACATGACTTCAAACGCCGGGTCGAGCCGGGGGAGATTGTCACGTGGTTGCAATCCCAGTTCAGTGGGTTGATCTTCATTCAAAAGCGGAAACGGCGTTTCCTGCTCCAGCTTTACCTGGCCATTATCTTCAATCCGGAATGTGGCCTTGGCAGTCAAAATTAATGCGCGCGACTCGCCGGGGAGTTTGCCGACAATCGCAAAATCAACTGGCACCGGGCTGGTGTTTACAAGCTCCATGCTGGAAGCTCCGTGGCAATGACAGGCAATCCGTTTGTTTCCCGGGAATGTTGAGTCACGCTACACATCAATTAATATTAACAATGCTGCCCGAAATTGTATGCACACCACTGGCTGTTGATGAAATCATCGAGCCGGATATACTGATCCCGGAAGGATCGATAGTAATGGTGCTGCCTGCAGATTTCAGTTCAATTTTAGCCTGATCAATGACCAGAGAATTCCCACCCACTGTCAATTCGATAGATTGCCCCGCCTCTATGGTGGTTGTATTCGCCGGGGTACTCAAGGCAATGCTACCCGCTGTTGCTTCAACGCTGACATTGCCCGCTGTGACCGTTGTCTGGGCATTGCCCAGATCTACACCGAGCAAATAGTGGCCTTTTTCGACTTTCAATTCATAGTTGCCATCAATGATGTCTACTTTGCGCCCTTTGTCGCCCGTGCTGACTGACAGACCATCATTTCCCCGGATATCGACGAGACGCTGGCCAAAGACCTGGAGGGTTTCAATGGTTTCGGTGGGCCTTGCATTGTCACCGGCACCAACCGTTACTCCACGCGTATTGGTCACCTGTCTTGTCTCATCGTTTTCGACCACTGTACTCAGATCTTTTTCTGCATGAAGGGTGATTTCTTCCTCACCTTTTTTGTCTTCAAAACGTAATTCATTAAAATTAGCAGGCGAACCTTCCTTACTGCTGCGACTTTTAATACCGCTTTGGGTCTTGTTCGATGGCAGGTCATACGGGGGCATAAAATCTGCGTTATAAACCCGGCCAGTGATGATGGGCTGATCCGGATCCCCTTCCATAAAGCTGACAATCACTTCCTGGCCAATGCGGGGAATGTGGATGCTACCCCATTTGGCACCCGCCCAGGCCTGTGACACACGCACCCAGCAGGAACTGTTTTGATCCTTTTGCCCATAGCGATCCCAGTGAAACTGTACTTTCACACGGCTATGCTCATCTGTGTAGATTTCCTCGTCAGAGGGACCAACTACGATCGCCGTTTGTGGCCCCTGCACGATGGGTTTAGGTGTTTCCCGCGCGCTCCTGAAAGGCTTGGTCTTGTCCATTACCTCAATCTGGCATCGATATAATTCATCAGCCTGGCCCTCCCCTGAAATGAAAGGCATGTTATTGATATTATGTCCGACGGAAATAACCAGGTATTCTTTGTTCTGATCTTCCCTGGGATAACTATCGAGCGTGAACAGGCAGCCTGGGGAAATCCCCCGGCACGGCCCGCTAGCCTGGACCCTTTCATGCTGGCACCGGAGTTCCTGCAGCCTGATTTCCACATAATTCTTGCCATTGGCCGGTTCCGGGTATTCGCCAGGATAGTCATATATTTCCGGGTCGCCCAGAGGGTAAGCATGGCTGCTGTCTTGTTGGGACTTTAACAGCAGGTCTGCTTTGGGGGTTTTAAAATTAAAGTCCTGAATGGCGTATTTGGTGGGCATAATGGATTGCGTTGTTGTCCAGGAGTCCAGATAGTCATCAAATTGGCTGTGGACACCGCTGAAATCTGTATGGAAAGGAACCAATTCGTGAGCCGGAAACGGTTTATGCGCACCGATGTCATCGGCCATAACCAGCACATGCTTTTCGGCCTGGTGTTCGAAGAAATAGTAAATGCCTTCCTGCTCCATCAAGCGGCTGACAAAATTGAAATCTGACTCACGGTATTGAACACAATATTCCAATTGCCTGTAGTTACCGCTTAAATGCTCTTCAAAATCTGCCATCCCGTTGTCACGAAAAACCTCTTTGATTATGTCCGGTACTTTCATTTCCTGGAAAATCCGACAGTCAGCAGTGCGTGTCAGAAACCAGAACCAGGGGCGGATAGTCGCCTCGTATCGGGAGAACCGGCCATGGGAACCCGCATATCTGAATTCTGTTATAAACCCATTAAAATACCTTTCACCTTCAGTAAGTGAAAGTATCGCAGTAACCTGTTGTCCCACCACATCGTCGAAATGCAACTCAGGATTTTCACTCAATAAGTCCATGTGAAAAACAAACAACCGGCCCATCTGTTCCTGGCCGGTCATCGACCCCAGGAGTAAATCACCGGCCAATGGAGATTCAATCTTGACAGGGAAATTGGTGTCTATAGGTATTACTGGTGACATGTGAGAATTCCCAAATAATTTAATACAGGCCTTAAGTTTATTCTAACAGCTAATCTTGAAATAAAAGTCTACCTCTTTGCTATGAGCAGGCTCACAGCGGCCGGCTTCAAAATCCACCCGCTTTTTGTTCAAGTATGCTTAAGTCGCGTAAAACAATGCGACTGCCTTTGACATCCACGATACCCAGCGACTCCCACTCCCTAAGCTTTTTGTTGACACTTTCGCGCGAAGCGTTGATCAGGGTACCCAGTTCATACTGTGACAACTCGACATCCAGCAGTCGGCCATCTGTGTCTGACTCAGAAACAGGTCTGCTGGAGGCCAGCAAAAATTTAGCGAGTCGTGCAGAAACATCCAAAAATACTGAATCCTGGTAGAGTTCGTCAGTGACACGCAATCGATTGGCCAGAGTCAACAGCAGGCGGGTCAGAAACTGAATTGCAGTTTGCGGATATTGCTGCAATAAACGCTGGTAGGCATGGAATCCAAACACCAGAAGCTCGCTGTCTTCAATCGCAGCTACGGTTGCGCTGCGCCGGCGGCCATCTACCAGGGAGAGTTCGCCGAAATAGTCATCTTTACCCAGCACGATAAACGATACCTCTTTACCTTCGTCAGAAAGTACCGAAACTTTCAAACGGCCGGAAACAACCATGAACATGTCACGCCCGGTTCTGCCTTGCCTGACAATGACCTCCTTTTTCCGTACCTTGCGCCGAACACACTGATCGAGAATGTTCTTTTGCGCAAGTTCTGATAACCCAGAAAAAAGCGTATCGCCGTTTCGCACCTGATCCCCCGGCTTCCCTGTTCCAAATTTAGTAAACTACTGCCTGAACCGTTATAGTTTAGAACACTCTGGGATTTTTGCACCCTGTAAAACACGGGAAGATTTTTACCCGCCTGATCAATGACAGATAATCCAACAACATCTACCATCCTGTTCGCCGATATTTGCCGCAGCAGTTTCCTGTTTGATCAACTCGGTGACGAGACCGCACTGGAACTGATTATGGAAGCACTGAAGTTGGCCGGTCACATTGCAACGCAACTTGGGGGTGGCGTCATAGGCACCATCGGCGATGAAGTCCTGTGTACGTTTGACTCACCTGCAGACGCCCTGCTGGCAGCCAACCAGATTCACCTGCAAATACAACAGAATATCCGCGCCCAACAACATCAACTGGCTATGCGCATAGGCATCAATCGAGGCCCCGTGGTCAAGTCCGATGGCAATATATGGGGCGATACGGTCAATACCGCGGCACGACTGGCACAGCAAGCGAAAGCCCACCAGACCCTGACCTCTGCGGACACCATCGCATCACTCGATAAAAGTTTCACCGAACAGATTCGACTACTCGGGCAAGTAAGCCTGCACGGCAAGGCCGGCATGATCGAAGTTTACGAATTTCTGGCACTTGAGGCCAGGGAAGAAATTACCGACGTCGCCACTATAGCAAAAACAACCGACCGGTCTTATTTACTGAAAGTCCGCTACCGTACGCGCCGGATGCGCTTTGACCCCTTGCTGGTCCGTTTCCTGTTCGGTCGCAGTGTCAACTGCGACCAGGTCATTGATCATCCAACCATTTCCCGCGAGCACGCGGAAATCCTCTATCGTAACGGCCAATTTGTTTTACGTGATTTCAGCACCAATGGCAGCTTCATCGTCCAGGAGCACCAAACCAAACGACTCCGTCGTGCAAGTCTCGACCTTAAAGGCAGTGGTAAAATCTACCTTGGACAAACACTTCACAATCATGACCTCTGCATTGAGTTCACCTGCATAGGCCACCGGTAGCCCTGGCTGAAGTAGCACTAGCTGAAGTTGTATACAAAATTGTCATCTTTGGCATCTATTTCAACCGCTGTTAACGGTGTCCCCTGTGCCATTCGTGACAACAATTCCCGCGAGATTTGCGGCAGCACAGTATTGGTCAGAATCGCATCGATCATGCGCCCCCCGCTTTCCAACTCGGTGCAGCGCGCAGCAATCAGTTCCAGTACTGCGTCAGTATGCGTCAATGGGATACCGTGGTTCTCAGCCATCCTTTTGCGTATTCGACCAAGCTGCAGGACGATAATCATATGCAGCACTTCATCACTCAACGGATAGTATGGAATACTGACGATACGCCCCAGCAGTGCTGCAGGGAAAATCTTTAACTGCGGCTCGCGCAGGGCCTTGGCTATGGCTTCGGGATCCGGCATTAATTCAGGATCCTTGGCAAAGTTCATGATCAATTCACTGCCGACATTCGATGTCAGAAGGATCAACGTATTCCTGAAATCGATCATCCGGCCTTCACCGTCTTCCATCACGCCTTTATCAAATACCTGGAAGAAGATTTCATGCACGTCCGGATGGGCCTTTTCCACTTCATCCAGCAATACCACGCTGTACGGACGGCGCCGCACAGCCTCAGTCAGCACACCGCCCTCCCCATAGCCTACGTAACCTGGAGGGGCACCCTTTAGCGTAGAAACCGTATGCGCTTCCTGGAACTCACTCATATTGATGGTGATCAGGTTTTGTTCGCCGCCATACAGTGACTCCGCCAGTGCCAGTGCCGTTTCAGTCTTGCCTACACCACTGGGGCCACACAGCATGAACACACCAATAGGCTTGCCGGGATTATCCAGTTGGGCGCGACTGGTCTGCACCCGGCTCACGATCATCTCGAGGCCGTGATCCTGGCCAATCACACGCTGGCGCAGGCGGTCAGTCATGTTCAGAATGCTTTCTATTTCATCCTTGACCATGCTGCCAACCGGAATACCGGTCCAGTCTTCAACGACAGAGGCTACCGCCGCAGCGTCGACGCTATGGAATACCAGTGGTTGATCACCCTGCAGTTCAGTCAATTTACTCTGCAGCTCATCGAGGTCTTTTCTCATCGTAGCTTCATCGTCCACGATTGCTTCATCGTCCGCCGCGATATCAGTATCGGAATTCTCTGCATCAGCAGATTCATCCTGCTGTTCTTCTGCTGGTTCTCCGGCTTCGCTACTTGCCGAATTTTCCGGCTCATTCTCGGCTGCTGCAGAAGACTCTCCGTCCCCTTCTTCGGTTTCTGTTTCGCTGAAACTGACCAGTTTCTGACGCAGTTCAAGAATCTGATCGACCAGTTCTTTTTCCTGGTTCCATTTTTCAGTCAGTTGTGCATAGCGTGCACGTTCTTCCGTCAATTCCCGGGCAATCTTTTCAGACCGAACTTCGTCGGCATAGCCTACCGCGCACTCCCGCTCCAGAATCTCTTCTTCCAGCTCCAGCGCGACGATGCGATGATCAGAATCTTCCAGTGGGGCCGGCGTCGCGTGCAATGCCACGGCCACTCGTGCACAGGCTGTATCCAGCAGACTCACTGCCTTGTCCGGTAGCTGGCGAGCCGGGATATATCGATGTGCGAGCGTTGTGGCAGAGGCTACCGCTTCATCAAAAACCTGCACTTCATGATGCCGTTCCATAACGGGTGATATGCAGCGCAACATGCGGATGCATTTTTCTTCACTGGGCTCACCCACCTGCACGGTCTGGAATCGGCGTGTCAAAGCAGGATCTTTCTCAATATACTTCTTGTATTCAGCAAAAGTTGTGGCCGCAACCGTTCGCAAAGTACCGCGTGCCAAAGCTGGCTTCAGCAGGTTTGCAGCATCGCCGGTCCCCTCCTGACCACCGGCGCCAATCAAGGTATGGGCCTCATCAATAAACAATATGATAGGTGTCTCTGAAGCATGCACCTCGTCGATTATCTGTCTCAAACGCTGTTCAAACTCACCTTTCATACTGGCGCCAGCCTGTAATAAACCCAGGTCGAGCACCTTCAGGGCAACGTTTTTCAACTGCGGAGGCACATCCCCGGACACCAGGCGCATGGCAAAGCCTTCAACAACTGCTGTTTTACCAACACCCGCTTCACCGATCAGAATCGGATTATTCTGCCTGCGCCGCATCAGGATATCGACAATCTGGCGTATTTCTTCGTCACGGCCAACGATAGGATCCAGTTCACCGTTGCGCGCCTGTTCTGTCAGGTCCACAGTAAACTTGGCCAGTGCTTCACCCTGTCTGAGCGGACCGCCCGCCGCACCGCCGGCGCCGTCAGCCGATGACAGGTCGCTGCCATCGGACGCTGCGAGGTGATCCTCCGGAGAGCCGCCCGTAATCTTGTCAAACTGGTCTACCAGGGTGTCGATCTTGATGTGGTCAAACTCTTTCGAGATACCAAGCAGTTCATTGCGTAGTGCCCGGCTTTTCAATATGCCTATCAGCAGGTAGCCACTGCGAATCTGGGAGGACTGGTACATCAGACTGCCATAAACCCAGGCCCGCTCTACCGCTTCCTCAAGGTGAGAAGACAAGTCACTGACGGAACTGGCACCGCGCGGCAAACGGTCCAGTGCCTTGGTGAAATCTGCCGCCAGGTGGGCGATCTCTATATCGAAATGATCGACGATACGACGCAGGTCAGAATCCTGCAATTGCAAAATCTGTTGCAGCCAGTGGACCAGTTCAACATACGAATTGCCACGCATTTTGCAGAATACCGTGGCACTTTCTATGCCCTGGTAGAGCAAGCTGTTCAGCTTTCCGAATAATGCGCCTCTGCTAATTTCTGTCACAATCCTGACTCCCTCTCGCTGATGTAGTTGTAGGTATTAGTTAGTGTATATAATTTTCCACCTGTAGCAGCAAATCGTCAACATGATCGAGTTGGCGTTTTGTCTGCAGCCAGCTTGTCCAGCCTAATTTGCCAGATTTACCCAGGCAGGTTACGGGCTTTTCTTTCCGCTTTAAAATGAGATTGACCTCCCATAAATATTCCAGTCCGACATAGTTCCTGACCACTGCCACCAGTGCATCAAAGGACTTGCCGGAGGGCAGAAAAGCCTCATATCTATCCAGGCTGAGTGGCCCCAGACAAACCCGGAACTTGTCCTGACGCTGCCAGACCCGCTCGCCAATGACCGTATCCTGACCCAGGCTTCCGTTCAAACTGCCATCACCCAACTGCAAGCGGTCTTCGCCGGGTATTGTCATCCAGTGTGCGATGTACTCGCGCACTTGTGTGGGAACATCAAAATATCCTTTGATCAGGGACACCAGTCCGTTGACATGGCGCGGCAAGCTACTCAGGTGTCCGGCGAAGCTGAGTTTCGCATAGTGGTGCATTGCGTCGACACCCCGGAGGCTGGGCAAGCCGAGTCCGAACAGCGAGCCAATGTACATGGAAAACCGGTCCTCATCAGGCCGGTCGAATTGCACCGCCGGCTGTGCTTGCGACCACGCGGCATAAAACAAGCTCACGATCCGGTGGTGAAACATGTCGACAAACCGCGTTAGCGACTGGTCGCGATGGTGTCTGGAACGGTCCCGGGCGTACTCTGTCAGATGCAGGGGCAATGGGCCATTGGGGCCGAACATACCGATAAATCGTTGTGATAATCGAGGGTATTGACTGGAGCCGTCGAACTCCAGCGCACCCAGCGTTGCAGGTGCGAAAAAAGTATAAGGTTCCTGGGTAAACCTGATCGGATCCTCAGACGGTTTGCTTGCCTGACCGGTAATCGGTTTGTCCCGGTAAAAACAGTTGATGCGCCGCACCGTCTGGTAAAAACCGTAGCGATACGGTTTTTCACTGACGGCGGTAAGAAAACTTACAACTGGGGTCTCAGACCTGCCTTCACTGGCCATCTGGCAACCTCGGTTTTACTGTCTGTAAGTACAACGGTTTCTGTCATGTGGTTGATGGATACATATTTCCGGAAAAATTCATTCAGTACCGATCCAAACAAGTACATTCCGCCGGCTTCGAAACCCGTTTCATCAAGCGTCAGTACAATTTCCAGGCCGCGCCCAAAACTTATCGGTCCGGGAATAGGCAGGCGCCGCGTCACTGCCCTGGCACTAACGGACAACAAGCTATTAACCTGGCGCTCACCCACGGTATTTCCGTTGCTATAGAGTTGCAGCAGTTCACGCAAGGCAGCGGCTCCCTCATCCGGGTCTTCATCCACTAGCGACAGGAAGTTCAGCGACAGGTGATTGATCAATCGCCATGCATAGTCGCCGGACGTAGCCTGTATGCTTGGCCGGGTTGGACCGGCTACACAACGGATCTTCTCAATCGGTGCATTAACTTCCAGCGTGAAATCACCACTTTTCTGGCCCAACGGTATCTGCATCGGAAGATCACGGTTGCTGCACAGGGTATCAACCCCCAGTTGTACCAGCGTGGTGGCATAGGGCGACTCATTGGAATCCACCAGTGAAATGAACACTTCCTGGCCCAGATAGGCAGAGCGGGCCCCACGAGCATACTGTTTGGAAGAGAGCAGGCGCGGTTTTCGCTGGACTGAGAAAAAAGCCGCGTGCTCGGCAGGAATATGTTCATCTTTCAATCCGTAGAAAGGCAAAAACTGCTGCCGGTCATCAGCTTGCTTACCATAGCCCGAGACGGACAGGACCTGGAGAACCTCGTAATCCAAAGGCCGGCTCTTGTCCGCCACCACATGAAATTCGTAATCTTTGTTATTGAGCGTTATGCGGTCGGCGCGCTTGGGGAAAAGATTGATAGCCGGCGTGCAAAAAGGAATGAAATTGCCTTTGCTTACAATATTTTCAAAATCAGTGTCACGGCTGCTAAGATGGATAACCATATCAAAAGATTTCCCTTTCGCCTCACTTAACACCGTATCAAGGCCGGTAAAATTGATAAACCTGAAGCGCTCGGGAAAAGCGAAGTATTCTCTTAAAAGCCGGTAGCCCTCAAATGACCTGGAACGATACTTGAGCATGGCCTGGTCAGACCCAAACCCATAGGATGTAATATTATCCGCTGCAAGTGGGTAAACCCGACGGTCCTTTTTTTTGCTGCCTGTGACAATGGAAAACCCGCAAACACCAGCAAGTATCTGCTCGTACAGGGCCATCGGCAGGGTTCCACTGCCGCCGAGGAACATTGGTAATTCCTTTATTTTCAGGGCAGAAATATCCACACCCCTGGCGGCCTCGATAGTGATTCGCACACCGGCCGACACCTGCCGACCAGGCTTGATCCCAAGGTTCGCCAGCGCTGCTCGCGTACTCAGGTAATCTGCCGCCACCACGGTTACCGGGAACAACTCAACATCATGTGAAGTCCGGTATTCGCAAGGTGTTTGCATATTCGGCCCGAGGCCGCTTCTTAACAGTGTCTCTCTCTCGATCAAAAACCCTTCAGCCAGATCCGTATCACCGCAATCCGGTTGTATTTGTACCACCGTCATAGATGGCAACGGTGCCAGGTAGTCCGGGTACACCATTTCCAGCAGGTGTTGGCAAAATTTAGGGAATTCCTCTTCAATCTTGAGTTGCACACGGGCAGTCAGGAAAGCAAACCCCTCCAGCAATCTTTCAACATAAGGATCGGCACATTCCAGCCCTTCCATGCCAAGCCGGCCAGCGACTTTGGGAAAATGGTGGGCAAATTCATTGCCCATTTCGCGCATGAACCCAAGTTCAATGTTGTAATGGTGGAGGAGCCTGGAGTCCATCTCAGCTTAGTCGAAACTCTCTGTTAACTGAAATTCACCGCACTCGAGATCAAGTTCGCTTTTCAAAACCACCTGGAAAGGCGACGGTTGACCAAAAACCGCACCAGAAATCTCAAACACCAACGAGTTATGGGACATGGTAGACGGGTTCGAATGCACCTTTACTTTCAGAGTGTTACGAATGATACGTGGTTCAAATTGATGGATCGCCTGTTTGATGGATTTCTCTACGCTGCGGACATCAATTGTTGATGAAGTGTGGCCGGCCAGATCTGGCAGGCCATAATTGATGACCGAACGCCTGGCCTCAGGGTAATCATCCATATCAACACACACATCCAGTGCGACACTGTTAAGCAGCCAGCCGAGGTCGCGGATAACGGCATCCTTGAACGCCTTCTGGCTCATGCTCTGCTGGGAGGTGCTTTCTTTGCTTTTATCAGGTTGCAAATCTGTCAACCGATCCAGCAGAGAAGGCTGGAGTCTTTCTTTAAGGGACCACTGGCCCATACTTAACGAACCTCTGATCTATTTGGTTATCACTCATCGAATTCAATGCTGCGTACTTGCAGGAGTGAATAGTCCTGTTGATCCGTTGCAAAAGTGCGTTGCCCTGTACCCTCGAATATCTCCCCGGTGTGAGATACCCAATCGGTCCGGCGCGCCAACAGGCCCGGCCCGGATACACCTTCGGTACGCGGGTACCTTGCGGGCAACATGACCATCAGTTTGCCGGCATTGGTCCATGTGACCTCGGCCGGTAGCCAGATGAGGTCACGCAAGTCGGCAGGCTTCTCGGTGTGCAGGCTGCGCACCCGGGACATCGGAACCCAGTAATACTGTCCATTGAATATGAATTCGAAGACCGGCCCGAATCTCTGATCTGCATCGGCCAGCCAGGCGAAGGTTTCGTCGTTAATTTTCCCACTGCGTGTATCCGCCTGCTCGAATGCCTGCGCATTCAGCGTGGAAAACACTTCCATCTCGCCCTTGGCAAACGCCTGTTGCGCTTCAACCAGCAGCGCGACCCATTCCTCTGGTTCACCAAAAATCAGTGGTTTGCTTTTGCCTGCAAATACTGCCTCGCGGTGCAATTCGCAATTGATTACATCGCGATACGCCAGCACCATCGGCGCCGCTTCCGCATCCAGTTCCCCCGCCAGTTCCAGTTGTACCTGGGCACGTTTCCATTGCGCGGTAATGGCCAGTAACTGAAATAGAAAAATACGTAATTTTGCATCCGCAGGACGGCTTCTCACCTGATCCTGGAGTGCTTGCAGAGCGGCTTCTGGATCGCCGGCATGTAATAGTGTTTCAGCAGTCATTACTCATTCCGGTTACCGGTAATCGGCCCGGGCATGGTTGTCCGGGCATGGTTAGCTTAAATAAGCCGGGGCGGTCCGCAAACCGGACCGCCTCGCCAAGGCGTGTAGCAAATCTACCCAGGGGTTATGACTCGGATTTACCTTCAGCCACATTGTATGACTTATCCGGGCCATTCTTCTTGGTTCCGTCCTGCTCTTGACTAAAGTATTGCTGCTGGTACTTCTTGAAGGAAAATGTAACCGAATCAGAACCCATGTCGTCGCTGCTGCCACCCTGATTGCAACTGGTTAAAAATGCATTTGTCAGTGTTAGTGTCAGCCATTCAATGGTTGACTTGCCATCTGACTTTGTGCAGTGCAATTTTACGTCCCCAAGATGCTGACCCGTACAGGCGGCATGCATGAGGTTGGCGCTTGCGGTACCTATCATCGCGACCACATTTAAATTGTGAACAGTCGAAGTCGCCTGGGACATACCGGTAGATTGTGCCGCGTCACTCGAGTTCGTCGCACCCCAGTTCCAACTTAAGCAATCGATCTGGTCCTTGTAACCGTCTGCCACAGAATCGCCCTTAATACCTTTAATTTCCAAATGAATTGCCATAACTAAAATCCTCTTTTTTCATAGTTACAAATAGTAAAGCTCATACTGACAGAGTCTTTGCTGAGAGCCGTTTTTCACCCGCCAGTCAGTGAGGGTCAATCGATCCTCAGGTCGTAATGTAGTCCAAGACCCACGCCCATGCAGTGACATGCCTCACACCTCTTCAGAGCTGAAACCACCAGGCCTGAAGAAAATTCCGGGGTTGCCAGGTATCCCGTGCCTTCAGGCTTTGGCCGACGGCAATTTGGAGACCAGGCGCAACGACACCGTCAGGCCCTCCAATTGATAGTGAGGCCGCAGATAGAACCGTGAACGGTAATAACCAGGGTTACTTTCATCCGCTTCCACCACCACTTCTGCATCCGCCAGTGGTTTGCGGGCTTTGGTGGATTCGCTGGAATTTTCAGGATCGCCATCAACATATTGCTGAATCCAGTTATTGAGCCAGCGCTGCATGTCGTCCTGTTCTTTGAAAGATCCAATCTTGTCACGCACGATACACTTCAGGTAATGCGCAAAGCGACAGGTCGCAAACAAATAGGGTAGACGTGCCGCCAGATTGGCATTGGCCGTTGCATCCGGATCTTCGTACTCCTGCGGTTTTTGCAACGACTGTGCACCGATGAATGCTGCAAAGTCGGAATTCTTTTTATGAATTAACGGCATGAATCCGTTCTTGGCCAACTCTGCTTCTCTGCGGTCACTGATAGCGATTTCAGTGGGGCACTTCATATCCACACCACCATCATCCGTCGGGAAGGAATGGGTCGGCAGATCCTCTACAGCACCGCCTGATTCAATTCCCCGGATACGCGAACACCAGCCATACAGTTTGAAGGCCCTGTTGATATTGACGCCCATTGCATAAGCAGCGTTACACCAGGTGTAGTTGGATGAATCGGCACCTTCGGTATCTTCTTCAAACTCGAAAGCTTCAACCGGATCGGTGGCAGCCCCATACGGTGTGCGTCCCAGGAAACGCGGCATGGCAAGACCCAGGTAGCGGGCGTCGTCAGACTCCCGCAAAGAGCGCCAGGCAGCATATTCCGGTGTTCCGAAAATTTTCGTCAGGTCACGTGGGTTACTCAATTCGCCCCAGGAGTCAAACTGCAACGCCTTCGGTGCAACTGCTGAAATAAACGGGGCATGCATGGCTGCGCAGATTTGTGCCATCCCCCTGAGCGTTTCCACATCCTGGGGGCTATGATCGAAGTAATAATCTCCCACTACGCAACCAAAGGGCTCGCCACCAAACTGACCATATTCCTCTTCGTACATTTGTTTGAAGATCGGGCTTTGGTCCCAGGCGGTACCTTTGAATTTTTTCAGGGTTTTGTGCAATTCCTTCTTGGAGATACTCATTACCTTGATTTTCAGTGATTCATCGGTCTCGGTGTTGTTGACCATATAGGCGAGACCACGCCAGGCACTTTCCAATTGCTGGAAATCTTCATGATGCATGATCTTGTTGACCTGGTCAGACAGCTTCTGGTCGATTTGCGCTATCAGTGACTCGATGGAAGCCACTGCGTCTTCGGACACAATCGCAGTGTCTCTAAGCACATACTCGGCCAGGGTTTCTACTGCCGAGCTGATTTCCTGCTTGGCCTGGTCACTCTTGGGTTTGAATTCCTTGTTCAGCAGAGATGCGAAATCACTGGTTTCAGCGACTTCAGTTGCCGCTTGTTTCCCGGAAACTTGTTGTTCTTTAGCCATGATTATTCCTCACCCTCTTCAGTCGAGCCGTCATCCGGTTTCGGCGCTGCCACCAGGGATTGCAAAAGTGCGGGATCCTTGATTGCGTTTGCAATCAATTCTTCGGCACCGGTCTTGCCGTCCATATAAGTTACCAGGTTACTCAGTTGTGTACGTGCTTCCAGCAGCTTGTTTAATGAATCCACTTTACGCGCCACTGCATCAGGTGAAAAATCATCCATGCTTTCAAATGTCAGATCAACGCTTAACTGACCTTCACCCGTCAGTGTGTTCTCAACCCGGAATGCGGCGCGTGGTTTCATCGCCTTCATGCGGTCATCGAAGTTATCGATGTCAAATTCCATAAACTTACGGTCAGCGACTGGTGGCAATGCTTCTTCGGGCTTGCCCGCCAGGTCTGCCATTACCCCCTGCACAAACGGCAACTGAACTTTCTTCTCCGATCCGTAAAGCTCTACATCGTATTCAATCTGAACACGCGGCGCACGGTTGCGCCCAATAAATTTCTGACTGCTTCCTGAACCCATGATTTATCTCCTGACTTAAGCTGATATTAAAAATAACACAGTCGCTATTTCGTTTCCGTTAACACTCATCTGCCACCCGAACAAATTTAATCCGATGAGTCCCTAATGCCGCTGATAATTTGCAATTGCGTGATACCGTCGGGGGCAACATCCTCGACAATCTCAAAAAATGATTTTGCGACAAGGCGTTGTGCCCTGCGTAAAAACAGAGGAACCGGACTGGATGGCTCATGGGCAGAATAATAATCACATATCGTGTCAATCGCGCGAATCACGTCGGTCCGGCCATTGATCACACCACTCGCCTGTGTAACAACCTGCGACGCTTCTTCATCCCCGCCATCTTCACCCGTAACGGCGGCAGCGGCAACCGGCGCATAGGTGCTGATAGCATGGTGGATTTCTTTTAATGCCTTGAGCGTATCATCAACATTCAGCGCTGCTGCATCAACTGCCAATTGATCCCAAAGTTCAGCCGTGTGATTCAGTTGCGCAATAGCACCCCCCACAGCCTCGCCCATCGCAATCATTTCATCAGCACCCGCGTCACCGAATGCACCCTGAATCATTGAAATATTATGGACTTCTTCATCACCGACGGGTTCCGCTTTGCCTTCTGCCAGCTCAATGCTCCGCAAAGAAAATGTACCCACCCCTTTCAGCTCTACCAAGGGTGCACGTTCCAGTCCTTCGCGGACGAGTTGATGGTCGTTCAACATCTGTAAGATATTGAAACGCATGGTTGCATCATTGTTGTCATCGACATCAAGTTGCGGGTAGATATTCTCCCAATAGGTTTCCAGACAGGTATTCAGCACTTCGAGTGAATCCCTGAAAGCGCCCAGCCCAATGAGATGTAAATCTGCCAGGGCCGCATAGGTTAGTACACGTATATCGCGCGTGCGCGCGAGCAGGTCATCAGCTTGTTGGCTGACGCCTTTCCAGTCCGGGCCGGCACCGGGTATGATGGTATCGCCGAATTCCTGTTCCGGCTTGGTTTGCATCATGCTTTCCATTTGCTGGAAAGCAGGGTCGTATTCCAGATCCTCGCCACAAGGCAAATCTTCGGAAATTGGCTGTTTTAGTTCATCAGCCGACAATCGCATGCGTTGCTCCCTTTCAACAACCGGTTCCGAATCATCACTAATAACAGTGAGTCAATTGAAAGTGAAATAGTTCACTGACAGATTCAGAACTTTTGCTATTCTTGATTTCTATATGTAAATAGACTAACTATATTTGCAACAGTATATATTTATGCAATAACAATATGTAAATGTACTATGGAGTATAGTGTAAATTGATGCACAAGCAACAAGCAGAGAAGCTTAACTGGTCAAACAGGATCATGTTCAATAGCTAAGTTATTAATTTGGGAAAGAAATGCTTGAAATTGCAAGCGGACTTACACCAGGATTCATTGGTGCTGTCATTGGGAATAAACAGGTTGCGACTGATGATCGGTGTTGGAGGGAAACCGCCATTATTATGTTTAATCTTGCAAATCAGAGAAGCATCGTAAAGGTTAATTAATCGATGCACCTGAGCCTTAAAATCACCAGTTACCAACGGCTTACTCCTGGCCAGGATGATGTATTCCGGCCAGCAACCGAGTCTTTCACGATTGGAAGAAACAGCGAGAATGACTGGACCATACCAGACCCGCAACGATTCCTTTCCGGATCCCATTGCCGCATCCATTGTGAAAGTGGTAACCACTACATCACCGATACCAGTACCAACGGGGTTTTTCTGAACGGCTCGGAAACACGCCTGCAACGGAATGAAACCGTGGGCTTGAACCATGGCGACAAATTCAGGATTGGCGACTACGAATTCGAAGTAACAATGGAGGACCCCGCGCTGGCAGGCAACCCGCAAACCAGTGAAGACGAAACTTCTCTTATCGCCGAGCCCTTCACGGAAACCGATCCCTTCGCTGAACCCGATCCCTTTGCCGGACCTGACCAATTCTCAGAGCCTGACGATGCTTCAGAACCCGATTCTTTTTCAGATCCGATTCCGGTGGCAACACCGGCGAGCGCGGAAGACGATTTCCACAAAGATATGAATACACCGCTGGCCCACATGGATGACAGTCCGCTGGGCCAACCTGTGAACATTGAGAGCTTGCTGGATCTGAGTGATGACGACGATGGCCAGCAAGACCCTGAATCAGCGGAGAGCCTCGAACAACGGCAGTCACCATTGCACGAAGCCTTCGCGCCAGCCAGGCACGCACCGTCGCCGGCAGCGACCGGTGCCCCCCCTGCACATGAAATTGGCGCGCCTGGCGAAATCCCGGACGACTGGGATGAAGCGACCAGCATGCGGCGGATTCCGGTGCAGGACGTTGGCGCAGCCCCATCGGGTCCGCTGGAAATCCCAGACGACTGGGATGCCACAACCGGTATGCTCAAAGTACCAGCGGGCGTACCGGAAGCACCCGTACCCCAAGCGGCCCCACCGAAACCGCAAGCACCTGTACCAGCACCCGTGGCAACACCTGCGACACCGCCCTCCAGCAATGATGCGATAGCCGCATTTGCACGCGGCGCGGGCCTGGAACCAGGTAAAATAGCCGGCATCGACCAACAGGTATTGTTTGAGCAGGTTGGCAGGATGCTGACCATGTTCACGAAGGGTCTGATCCAGGCCCTGGGTGGACGCAGCGAAATCAAGAACGAGTTCAGAATAGAACAGACCATGATCCGCCCGGCCGAGAACAACCCATTCAAGTTTTCCACTTCCGAATCCCTGACCATGCTGCAATTACTGAGCAAAAATGACCCGGCCTACATGTCCGGGGCGAACGCCATCAAGGAAGGCTTTGACGACATCAATGCACACCAGATGGCTGTTATTGCCGGGATGGAAGCAGCGGTGCAGGATATTTTGAAACGATTCGATCCTAAAATACTTGAAACCAGGATAGTTTCGGGTTCAGTCCTGGACAGCATTTTGCCCGGTGGGAAAAAGGCCAGGTACTGGGATGTGTTTAAATTATTGTTTGACGAGATCGCCGGTGAAGCAGAGGATGATTTCCAGCAGCATTTCGGCAGGGAGTTTTCCCGCGCATACGAAGATCAACTCAGCCGCTTGAAAAATACACGCTAAGGAGTAGAAATAATGAAACCTGTCCATACCAAGAGCAAAACCAAACTGCGGGCAACGATTGCCAGCCTGATGATCATCTCCACTGTGCTTTTGTTAAGCGCTTGTGCAGGTGCCCCTAAAAAAGAGAACCTCGGCGTGAGTATCAGTGCCACGGCTGATGTGAACCCGGATCTGCAGGGCCGGCCTTCACCCGTCATTCTGTATATTCTTGAACTTAGTTCCGTTGAACAGTTCAACGGCCTGGACTATATGAGTCTCACACAGCCATCCGGGGCGGCACTGGGTTCGACTTTGCTGAGCAAGCAACAGGAAATTCTGCAACCGGGCGCCAGCCGTGAACTGCCATTGGAACTCAATCCACAGACCAGGGTAATTGGACTGGTCGCCGGCTACCGGGATATTGACAACGCTACCTGGCGCACCAGTGTCCCAATCACCCAGGGCAAGACCAAGGACTTGAGCATCACCCTGAACCGGCAACAGATTGTCACCTCTGTTTCAGACTAGGAATCAGCAATACCATGTCATGGACTTCAAAAATCATCTGGTCGGAAGGCATGTTCCTGCGGCCGCAGCATTTCCAACAGAACGACCGCTATTTCGAATCACTGATCGAAAACCGGTGCAGCCCTTTGCGGCCCTATTCCTGGGGTATCGACGAGTTGGTAATCAACCAGGAAGCCCTTAGCCTGGGGAAGATTGAAATTGCGAAATGCAGGGTCATTTTACCGGACGGAACAACCATCGACGTCCCCTCTGCCGATGCTCCGCCGGCCCCGATTGAACCGGATAAGCACACCAAGGATGAAAATGTCTATCTTTGCCTGATGGAAAGGCGGCCCAACGCCACCGAGGCCAGCCGGGAAGAAGATAGTGATCTTGAAGTTCGCTACAGCATTGATGTTGCAGATGTTCGTGATGCAAGCTTGCCGGAAGATTCCAATGCACCCCTCGAGCTTGGGCGCAAGAACCTGTTGTTGCTGACCGAAGGCGATGAACGTACCGAGTATGCCAGCATTGGCATTGGTCGCATCATTGAAGTACGCAGTGACAAAAGGGTGGTGATGGATGACTCGTTCATCGGTTCAGCCCTTGATTGCCAAAACAATACGCAACTCGCTGGGTACATAAAGGAAATCCAGGGTTTATTGAAGCAGCGTGCAGAAGCAATAGCCGTACGCCTGGGTGTCGCTGGCCGCGGGGGCGGAACAGCCCAGGTCGAAGATTACATGCTGTTGCAACTGATCAATGGTTATGAGTCCATGTTTGTGCACCTGGGCAAACTACCGGCCTATCACCCGGAGGCGCTATTTCGGGTTTGCGTGCAATTGGCGGGAGAGCTTGCCACGTTCACCACCAGCGATCACCGCCCGGCTGGCTTACCCCCGTATGTACACACCGACCTGGCCACGACTTTTATTGCCCTCATGACCGAATTGCGGCGCTCGTTGGGTGTGGTTTTTGAACACAGCGCGCAACAGATCCCGTTCAAGCACTACAAGAAAGTCGGTATTAACCTGGCCGTTGTCAATGACAAGTCACTATTCGATGATGCCGTTTTCGTGTTGGCTGTGAAAGCGGATATGGCGACAGAAAAATTACGCAGTCAGTTCCCGTCGCAAGCGAAAATCGGGCCGAAAGAAGCCATGAAGCAATTGATAACCTCCCAATTGCCAGGCATAGAACTTGAGGCATTGTCCGTCGCACCACGCCAGATTCCTTTTCATTCCGGATTCTCCTATTTCGAGCTCAACAAACGTGGGGCTTTGTGGAAACAGTTATCAACTTCAGCCGGCCTCGGTCTTCACCCCGGCGGCAAGTACCCCGGGCTTGAACTGGAACTCTGGGCCATTAGAGGTTAATCAATATGCCAGACAGAGATGATCCCTTTTTCGACATGGATGAAGAGCATACCATCATCAAACCCAACCCGGGCGGGCGGCAGCAAGGCGCGCCGCGCAGGCAGGAACCCCGGCACAGGCCAGATGAAAAAATAGAGGCAACCGCCCGGCCCGGGTTAAATGCACTGGAAAAGTCGGCATCCGTATTGCTTAATCTGCTGAGCCAGATCCGCAATACCAGTTCGCACCCCAATCCAACTGCCCTGCACAAGCAGTTGGCCACTGAAATTCAACGTTTCGAAGTCACTGCACAGCGTGAAGGCATAGCGCCAGAAACGATTTTTATCGCCCGTTATGCACTCTGCACTACGATTGATGAGTTCGTCATGAGCACGCCGTGGGGTTCGGGCAGCATCTGGAATACGCAAAGCCTGCTGAGCATGTTTCACAAGGAAACACGGGGGGGTGAACGGTTCTTTCAAATGCTCAAAAAGCTCAGCCAGGATCCGGCCCGCAACATTGATTTACTGGAGTTGTTATACGTCTGCCTGGCCCTGGGTTTCCAGGGCCAATACCGAATCTCAAGAGACGGTATCAACGAACTCGCAGAAGTACGCGAGAGCCTCTATCACACCCTTCGCAATCAGCGTGGGGAATCCGAGCCAGGCCTGTCCCCGCATTGGGAAGGCATGGACAAATCCTCGCTGGCCAAGACCGCCCTGATACCGGCCTGGCTGGCAGCCAGTATTGTGTTCCTGCTGCTGGTGGGTATTTTCAGCCTGTGGCGCTTCAGCCTCGGGGGGTATGCAGACCCGGTGCACGCCGAAGTCATGAGTATCGGTCGTGAAGAGTCCCTGCTGCCTACCCGCTTACTGGCCCCGCCTTCTGCGGTCTATATCCCCGATCCCGGCCCGGCAAGGTTCGGCCTGAAAAAATTTTTGAGCCCTGAAATAAGTAAGGGACAAGTCAGCGTAGAAGAACTGCCCGACCGCATAGTGGTGTCGGTACCCGGCACCATGTTCAAGTCAGGAAGCGATATTATCAGCAGCGAATACCAGGGAATCATCCGTCGCATTGGCGAGGGCCTTGAGCAAACCAATGGCAAAATCAGGGTGATCGGCCATACCGACAATATACCAATGCGCAGAAACCAGCGTTTCAGTTCGAATTTCAGTCTGTCACAAAGCCGCGCCGAATCGGTGGTCGCACAGTTAAGCGAGGTGGTCTCCAAACCGGGCAGAATGGTGGCCGAGGGTCTTGGCGACACCCAGCCCATTGCACCGAATGAAACGGCCAGTGGCCGGGCCAGAAATCGCAGGGTGGACATAACCCTCATGGAGAGGGCCCGCAAATGATGATACTGTCAAGACTGATTTCAATGGGGCTTTTTCCATTTGTGGGCCTCGCTATCCTGGCCTATATGATCTGGTATTTGGGGCCGGTTATCCGCTTTGGAGACGTTGCGCCGCTCAGTTCCGTCATGGCCCGCGTTATTACCATCATAGTGATATTTGCCCTGTGGGGCCTGGTGCGCCTTTTTAAAGCCTGGCGGAACAGGAAGAAGAGCACCGAAATATCCAATGACCTGGCTTCGTCAGCGGATATGGCCGACCCTGCTGACGAACAGTCGCAGGAAGAACTGGCGACCCTGAAAGAGCGGTTTGACGACGCGCTCAAAACCCTGAAGAAAAGCAATGTTGGCGGCAAGCGGATGCGTTCGATTTACCAGTTACCCTGGTACATCATCATTGGCCCGCCCGGCTCCGGAAAGACAACCCTGCTGGTGAACTCAGGTTTGCAATTCCCACTCGCCGACCGGATGGGACAATCAAAAATTCAGGGGGTCGGGGGTACGCGCTACTGCGACTGGTGGTTTACCGACGAGGCCGTGATGATAGATACTGCCGGGCGCTATACCACCCAGGACAGCAATGAAAAGGCTGACAACAAGGCCTGGGTCGGTTTCCTGAAATTGCTGAAAAAGCACCGCAGAAGACGCCCGATCAACGGCATTATCCTTGCTATCAGCATGGAAGAGCTGGCACGGCAGAGCGCGCTTGAGCGCGAGCGCAATGCCTCTGCCATCAGCAGCCGCATCCAGGAACTGTACGACCACCTCGGTATTCGTTTCCCGGTCTACCTGATGTTCACCAAGTGTGACCTGATGGCCGGCTTTATGGAGTTCTACAGTGACCTTGATCGCCGCGAGCGTGCCCAGGTCTGGGGCTTTACATATGGCCTGAATGATGAGCCGCTGGCACATTTCAATGCCGAATTCGGTGCCCTGCAAAAGCAGATCGAAACGCGCCTTGTGCAGCGTCTCCAGGATGAGCGCGATGTCAACCGGCGTGAATTGATCTACAACTTCCCGATGCAACTCGGTGCCACCAGGAATGCCATTGAGGAATTCCTGCAACGGGTCTTCAAGCCCAGCCGCTATACCAGCACGCCCATGCTGCGCGGGATTTACTTCACCAGCGGCACCCAGGAAGGCACACCTTTTAACCGCATCATGAGTCAACTTGCCCGCAACTTTAACCTCAGCAGGGCAGCGACACAGAGCAGTCCATCCAAAGGCAAAAGTTTCTTTATCAAGGACCTGATGAACAAGGTCATTTTCGGCGAATCCGGACTGGCAGGCGCCAACCTGAAAGTGGAGCGAATTTACGGTATTGCGCGCAAAACCGGTTTCGTTCTGCTGGGCGCCATTCCGATCCTGCTGATCCTCGGCTGGTGGCTGAGCTACAGCAACAACAAGCAGTTGATTGATGAGATAGGCACTGCAGCCACGAGTGTGCTTGAAGACAGTAAAAAGGTTTCTGCGCGGAATGCCTCTTTACTTGGAGTTTTGCCGTTGCTGAATGAAGCAAGGGCCATGCCAACAGGTTATGCTGCCCAATTTGAGTCTGTGCCATTCAGCTACAGGCTTGGTCTCTACCAGGGAAAACGCCTGGGGCGCAACGGCACCATACTGGCCTACCAGCGATTGTTGGAAAACGCCTTTCTGCCAAGGCTGATGGTGAGGATGGAGAAGGTCATGAAAGAGAACATGTCCAATCCCGACCAGACCTACCAGGTACTCAAAGCTTACCTTATGCTCGGCGACCCGGAGCACATGGATTCCGAATTTGTGAGCAACTGGGTGCGCCAGGATTGGGATGCCCACTTGTCCAGGGTATTGAGTACCGACCAGCTAACCCAATTGGGTGAGCATCTCGATGCCTTGCTCGAAATGGAACCGCTTACCCTGCCATTTGACCTCGACTCCAACCTGGTGATGACCGCACGCAACATGCTGTCCAACACCACTCTGGCTGAACGGATTTATGCAGTGATCAAATCCGAGCGCCAGAATGAAGGCAAAGCATTCACCATTCCCTCTGCCGCCGGCAGGGATGGTGCACGCGTGTTTGTGCGCGCCAGCAATGCACCGATCAATCAGGGTGTGCCCGCCCTGTTCTCACCCGAGGGATACGAGCAGATGTACCTGCCCTCGGAGACCCGCGTCGTCAACGAAATGGAAAATGAGTCATGGATATTTGCCACCGAGGCCAGTGGTGCTCAGAAAATCCCTTTGGGTGAATTGACCAATTCAATCCGGCGTCTGTATTTCGAAGACTATATACGCACATGGGTTGCTTTCCTTGAAGACATACGCATCCGTCCATTTGCCAACCTGGCACAGGCCGCTGATATTCTGCGCACCCTGACCGGTGACGATTCACCACTGCGTCTGCTGTTGCTGAACGTTTCCAAGTCAACACGGCTTGTGCCTGAACAGGTGATTAATGCAGATGAAGACCAGAGCGTCTCATTAACAGACCGAATTGACGCGTTCCTGTCTGATTCCAACAATAAATCAATGTTACTGGACCCGGCCATCGTAGACCGCAGTTTTGCCGGACTGCACTCGATCACCGATGCCAAAGAAGGCCGCCCTGCCCCGCTGGACGGTTTGCTTGGCGACTTGCAGGAACTATACATCTACATTGACCAACTGGCACAGAGTTCGCAGGACCAACTGCTAACCAGCCTGCGAAGCCAGGCCAGCACAGCCATTACCCGCGTACGGCTAAGGGCGCAGAGGACGCCAGACCCGGTCAAGAAGTGGATCATGCTGGTGGTAGCGGACACCAACAACCTGGTCGCTGGCGGTGCTACGGCAGCCATCCAGGCAGCCTGGTCCACTGACGTATTGCCTTTCTGCCGCCAGGCATTGAATGGCCGCTACCCCTTTGACAGGTCAGCACAAAGAGAAGTGCAGTTACGTGATTTCGGTGTTTTCTTCAAACCGGGTGGAACATTGGATACTTTCTTCGACCACTACCTGAAGGATATCGTCGTTACGACTGCCGGAACAAACTGGAAATTGAAGCCCAGCGTGGCCCAAAACATCAAGATTTCCAACGCGTCCATCAGGCAAATCCAGCGCGGCAAAAAAATTCAGGATGCTTTCTTCGCCGGTGGTGGTGCAAACCCGTCGATTGCATTCGAGCTACGCCCGATCAGAATGGATCCGGTTACAACCAATTTCATGCTGAATATCAACGGCCAGACAACCAATTACAGTCATGGTCCATTGTTCAGCCAGGCCTTTATCTGGCCAGGAGATGGAGGTTCGAACCAGGTTCAGATGCAGTTCAGTCCGCAGCCGGCAAGCGGCCGATCCGGCCTCACGCTGAACGGACCGTGGGCATTGTTCCGGTTACTGGATAGTGCCGGCATGAACCCCTCTTCGACACCGGAGAAATTCCGGACACGATTGACTCTGGGTGATCGTTGGATTGAGTATGAGATCAGGGCCGACAGTGCCTTTAACCCATTCAACCTGCCCGAATTACGTACCTTCCGCTGCCCCTCAAAACTATGACAGGAAAGACGCCAAAATCTGACTCTGTAAGCCCGGCAGATAAAGCAGGTCGCCGGGTGGATGAAAATGCTGGTGCGCCTGACGAGCCTGATTTGCTGTCCGCCAACATCGATGCCCTGATGGGAGGGTCGGCAGCGCCGGTTACCGATCCCATTAACCTCGATGAGTACCCCTATAAACCGGATGACGAGTCCGATGACCTGACCGAAACACTTTATCCATCCAGCGATGATGAACCGGCCAGGCCGCCAGAAGAAATGTACGCCCCCGACGCTGCAGCGGATGAACCGCCTGCAGAATCATTTGCAGCGATTGATGCACCCGATGCGCCAATAATAGAGCTGGGGTTTTATGGAAAATTACCCGCCTATGGTGATTTTATTCAAAAACGCCTGCCGCAGGATTTCATCAACCCGTGGCATGAGTGGGTGCAGACTGGCATGCTCGCCTGTCGAGCGCAGAACCCGGAAGGCTGGTTGTCATATTATCTGAATTGTCCGGCGTGGTGTTTCGTGCTGGGTGGCGGTATTTGCGGGGAACAAGCCGTTGCCGGCATCACCATTCCCAGCGTCGACCGCGTGGGGCGTTACTTCAACTTTACCATGGCCTCCATCCTGCCTGCTGATACAGACCCGGCAATATTCGCCGGCGCCCACCATAAATGGTTTAAGGACCTGGAGATTTTGGCACTTTCGGTATTGGATCAGGAAATGAACCAGGAGGATATCGACAGGTCAATAAATGAGCGTGCGGCTGAATTGAGTTGGAGCCCGCCGGCCCGTCTGTCATTTAAAATTGACGAGAACCATGCCAGTGTTTCCAACCACGATGCTGCCGGTGTGGTTGGACTACTACCGGCCCTGCTCCATCAGTTAATCGCCCGGGATCATGATCGTTATGGCTTGTGGTGGCACCGGGGTTCAGCCCAGGCTACCGCCCAGCTGCTCAGTTGCGCTAGAATGCCGGTTGACGGAACGTACCTCGATTTAATGATGGACAAAGAGTTGAGGGATGCCCCACAATCAACGCCGCAAGAACCCGAAGTAGATTACATGGATGAGCTTCTTTCTGGTTGATGGATCAAGAATATGGCTTTTAGTTCCTCCGTAGCAACCCATGTTGGCATGGTGCGCAAACTTAACGAAGATGCGTTTTCGGATCGTACAGATATCGGTGTCTGGGCCGTGGCAGACGGTATGGGCGGCCACGAAGCGGGTGAGGTTGCCAGCCAAACCATAACCGACCTCATCGACAATCTCCCCGCTTACGAAAATTTCGAAGATATGCTGGAATCAGTTCAGCAATGCGTCCATGAAGCCAACCGCCAACTCGTCGAGCAGTCACAAGCCTATGACACTCAGCGTGTTCCGGGCAGCACCGTGGTCGTTTTAATTGTCAAAGGCGAACAGGGAGCCGTTGTATGGGCCGGTGACAGCCGCATCTACCGGCGTCGCGATCAACACCTCCAGCAATTGACACATGACCATTCGCATGTGCAGGACCTGGTAGACCAGCACATCATCAAAGCAGAAGAAGCAGAGTCCCACCCGATGGCCAATGTCATTACCCGGGCAGTCGGTATCAGTGAGCCACTGGAACTCGACTGTAAATTGCTGGACGTCAGATTAGATGATCAGTTCCTGTTGTGTACAGATGGCCTGAGCCGGATGGCATCCAGCGAGGAAATTGAGGCTATGATGACCAACAAGGATAGCCATGAGGTTACCCAGTCACTGCTGCATACCGCCCTGGTCAGAGGGGCCCCCGACAACGTTACATTAATCTGTGTGAAAAATTGCCCCGATGAAGACCAGGCAGAGGCTGGTGATGAATCAACCGTTGTCTTGGAATCAGCTACGCTGGACGATTTCGAATAAATCAGATTTCCACCTGATCTGACAGAAACCACCCACTCCGGGGTGCCCGTTCTTAGCTACTATTGATACACGCCAAAAGGTGGGAATAATACCAACCCAACCATGGTTGGGGGGTGAGGCTGTTTGTGTTATATCATGGTGACATGGCAGAACACCTACCCATGGCGGTGCTTGTATTGGCATTGGCGACCGGACTGACCACCAGCATCGTCTCAACCATCCGCCTGCAAACGCATCAGCCCGAATTCTTTCGCTATTTTCTAACCAATATCCTGCTTTTCAACCTTCTGATTCTTGCGGGACTGATATTCAAATATATGGAATTCCAGCTACATTTCCCCGGGTTTAAAGCGTATCGGTTTTTTCTTCCCGTGCTGCTGGCGGTCATGGCAGTGCTGAAGCTCAGTTGGCTGTATGCCTTCTTACTGATGAACAAGACACTGCCCGCGGATCACGTACCGAAACGGTCGGAAAAAATGCTGACCGGGGCGGCCGTTGTTATCCTGATTGGCTACCTGGCAACGGTAACGGTAGCGTGGTTCATGGGCCTTGATGTCATGCTGAATACCGCTTCAATGTCCCTGCAAACAATCATCATTGGAACTGCCTTGCTGGCAACGATTCAACTACTGCTCACAGCCGGCAGGCTGCCGCAAGGTGGGTGGCGAAAATCGGTATTGTGGTTTGGTGGGTACCACCTTGGTTTACTGGGAATTATACTCACGGTACTGCTTGTAGGCTGGTTACAGCCAGGACCACAAAAGCTAGCTCACTCACTAGGAAATGGCGGTTTCCTTATCCTGTTTAATGCATTTCCTTTAATCTGGATGAAGTGGTTCCAACCGGCGCGGCCGGCTGGAACTGGCCAACCTGTTCAAATAGACACGCTATAAAAAACGGAGAACCCCTATGCAACAACGCATCATCACACTGCTTGCCCCCATTTTGCTGTTTCTTTCCTTCCAGTCAACAGCGGCCGCTTACAATGGGTACACAGCAGGGAATTTCCTACCGGGTATTAAAATGGCGGTTTCAGCCATGACCGTGCATGTGCGATTGCAACAGGACGGTTATCAGCCAATACTCTTTTAAATGCCCATTGGGAGAAAACCCTTGAAGCGCTTACTTCGGATAGTCGCCCTGACCTGCTTGGCGCTGCTCTTCACACCCACGTTCGCCGCTGATCAGGCCCGGGAGCCCGGTCCCAGTACGTTGGCAACCAGTCGCACACTGGAAGACATCGCGCGATGGAACGGGCAGTTGAAGGCAGTCATATCGGTCAACCCCCACGCCCTGGACGCCGCGCGGGAATTCGACCGACAGCGTGCAGCAGGAAAAACACGCGGGCCCTTGCATGGCGTTCCGGTCCTGATCAAAGATAATATCGAAACGCGGGAACTCCCGACCACGGCAGGTTCCCTGGCGCTGGCCGGGAATAAAACGGGCCGTGATGCGGCCCTGGTTGAAAGCCTGCGCGCGGCAGGCCTGGTCATTGTTGGCAAGACCAACCTTAGCGAGTGGGCCAACTTTCGCTCGGAACGATCTTCCAGCGGTTGGAGCGCTGTCGGCGGTCAGACCCGGAACCCGTATGATCGCCTGCGCTCACCCTGTGGATCAAGTGCCGGTTCCGCAGTCGCGGTAGCGGCCGGGATGGTTGCGCTGGCAGTGGGTACAGAAACCAATGGTTCGATTATCTGCCCGGCTGCCGTCAACGGAATCGTGGGGATCAAACCAACCCTGGGTTTGATCAGCCGGCGCGGTATCGTACCCATCGCGCACAGCCAGGATACGGCGGGTCCCATGGCAACCAATGTGCGGGATGCGGCCTTCCTGCTCAATGCGATGATTTCCTATGACCCCCAGGATGAAACCAGCCGGGCAGCAAAGGCCTACCTTAAACGGGACTACTCAACAGCTCTCAAAACAGAAGGCTTGCAAGGCAAGCGCATCGGTGTCGTACGCTCACTCGCCGGCTTCCATGAAGCAGTGGATGAACGTTTTGACCAGGCCGTGAAAGACCTTGCTGCCGCCGGGGCAATCATTGTCGACGGCCTGGAACTCCCCCATTCCCCAGAAAATTTTGGTGACGCGTCCTATAACGTGCTGCTGTACGAATTCAAACATGATCTTAATACCTACCTGTCCGGGCTACCCGGTGAAGCCGGGCACCTGACGCTCGCGAAGCTGATTGCCTTCAACCGGAAAAACAGAGAATCTGAAATGGATTGGTTCGGCCAGGAAATTTTCCTGAAAGCACAGGAAAAAGGCAGTCTGGATTCGGCTGAATATCGCGAAGCTTTAAAATTGGTACAGACATTCAGTCGAGCGGCGATCAATGACTTGCTCGCTGAACATGACCTGGATCTGCTCGTTTCACCCAGTAACACACCCGCCTGGTCCATTGATCTGGTGGTGGGAGATCATTTCCTTGGTGGCAGTAGCTCTTTTCCCGCCCGCGCCGGTTACCCGCACATCACCGTACCGATGGGGCAGGTGCACGGGCTACCGGTCGGCCTGTCATTCTTCAGTACAGCATTCTCTGAGCCAGTGCTGATCGAAGCGGCATACGCCTATGAACAGGCTACCCGGCATGCCCAGCCACCCCAGGGCTATGGTGAATGGGTTCCTGCAGTTTCAGCCCCGGCCGGGAATAAGGAATAGGGATACCCACCAATATCACTATTCTTTATTTTTAACCCTGACCACCATATCCGCTCCCTTGACCGGGACGTAGGCTCTGAGTATTCCATAAAATGCTTTTCCACCGGTGGGTATGCCGTTTTTGCCTTCACCGGACGGGCTCAGCGTGATGGTGTAGGTACCATCTGAATTTTTCTCTGCGGTATAGGTCGTGCTGTCGTAGATTTTCTTATCGTTGGGTATGAGCAGCTTATTATCAACGCCATAAATCGTTACCGAGAAATAGCCGTGGTCGTGCACGATATCTGCTGGTACGGTCAGGACATAGGTGTCCTGGCCATTAAATGGCTTGCCAAACTCATCGGCAAGGATAAGTCCATAACGTACCGTATCGGCAGGTGTGCCCAACTGGCCAAGCATTACGCCGCCCGCCAACGAAATCATGCCCGCATCACCCGATTCTTCGCCAAAAACCACATCGGGGTTCAGGAAGGGCACCGCTGCTTTGATGATGCCAAGCGCTGCTTTTTCAATTTTTGCTGAAAACCTGTACACGTCCCGGTTCATATCACCCTTGCCACCTTCCATGCTGAAGTACTTTCTCAAACCTTCAACTTCCTGCAGATTGTTGACGACCACCATACGCGTGAACACCAGACCCTGATCTGTTTCCAGTTCAACCACATGGAAATCACCCTCAGGCTTTTTCTGTCCCGGTCGCATCAACACAATCGGTTTATCGGGATTGACAATGACTGCAGGTACGTTGTGTTTCATGTCAAACACTGACACCGAGAAGAATTTACCGTACTGCGGAGTCTTCACAATGGCTGGTCCATCGGAAAGGCTGAACCAGTTGTAGCCATAATCCACGGTAGCCTGTGGCGTAATGACGGTATCGTCGCCCGGATCAACCAATCCGGTGAACCAGAATGTGCCCTTGTCGTGCTTCTTCAACCAGGTATTCATCATCCTGGTCTGTTCCTGGTTGGGATATTCCCGGATATAGTTCTCGATCATGTCGCGCACATATCTTTGCACCTTAGGCAGCTTATAGCTGCCGTCCAGCACCGATTTTCCGGGCCGATAGATACGCATCAGGAAGTTCCAGCCCGGTGTGACGTCAAGTCGGTTGGCGACCTTTCCACACAGGGCACGAGAACCGTAATAGACGGTGAAGGTTCCATCACTATTGAGTTTGACGTTGCTCGAATTAACCATCGAGTTCTCGTTCTTGAGAAAGCCGTCCTTGCCGTATACCGTGATCGACCAGAATGCCTTGTTTTCCGGAACCGGATAGGTTGCCCGCCAGCAAGAGCCGGTAGCGTGATCACCACTGTAGTTCAGATAGGTCGCATCCTTTTCCGGGAAAAGTCCCCAGACGGCTGCGGCGGCGACATGACGGGTCTTTTCATTAACTTTTCCACGCGGACCCTGCATGCCATTCCAATTGCTAAAGCCGGCCGCTTCTTTTTCATACTCGGCGTGCAGGGTTTTCAGGGATGCCTCGTCCCATTTGAAAGGCGGGAAGGGATCAGCCGCGTTGGCTTTGATAACGAACTGATCCTGCAGTTGGTTGACCAGTTTGACCTCATCCGGATCATCCGGGTTGAACAACTGGATACGTACGCCTATGCCGAGATACTTGGTATCCTGGGGCAGTTTATAAATGCCCGGCTGGTAAAACACAGCCGGCACATAGTGATCATTATCCACCAGGTAAATCGATGCGTAACGACCATCAGGGATCTCTGGGAAAGTGATGGTTGCCCCCTTGTGCGTATCCACAACACCCATGGAATAGAGCGTATCCTTGTTCATGCGGATGACCGTCTGCCTGTCCAGTGGTGTTATTTGACGGAAATGAAAGAGCTTATTGACACCGCCGGCCTGCTTTGCAATAGCCGAAAACATCCGGTCGGTCTCGGCCCGGATGAAGGTATCAGGCGTGACCTTTGTTGCCCCATAGACAGCCGGGCTGGGAAGTAACGCCACGATCAAAAATAGCGACACAAGTGCTGGATTGGTAAATGATTGTATGATTCTCATCGGTATCTCCCTGGTTATTGCAGTATGGGGGCTAACGGGCGGTGTAGCCGCCATCCACCACCAGTTCCGAACCGGTCATGTAGCTGGCTTCGTCCGAGGCGAGAAACAGCACCGTGTTAGCAATTTCCACTGCTTCACCGAGACGCCCCAGCGGTATGCGGGTGAGTAATTCCTGCTGAAAGGCCAGCGCCTGCTCCGGCGGCATGGTGCCAATAGCGTCCGCAACCATCGCCGTGCCGATATATCCGGGGTGCACGGAATTCACTCGAATGCCGTAACCCTCCTGGGCGCAATGCAGTGCAGCGGACTTGGTAAAGATACGCACCCCGCCTTTGGATGCATTATAAGCAGGAACCAGTGGCTCACCGATAATTCCCTCGATCGAAGAAATATTGACGATTGAGCCACCATGATCTTTCATCACCCGGATAGCCGCCTGGGTGCCGAGAAACACCGATTCCATATTCACCGACTGCATCCTGCGCCAGCCTTCGAGCGTTTCCTGCTCGATAGGCATGATGGTGCCGATGCCCGCATTGTTGACCAGCACATCGAGGTTGCCAAAATCACTGACCACTGCATCCAGCACTGAATTCCACCGATCAGGATCTGTTACATCCTGTTGCCGGGCTTCAGCTTTACCGCCGGCGGCGGAGATTTCCGCTGCCACGCGTTGTGCCGATTCCAGATCAATGTCCGTTACCAGAACAGTTGCACCTTCCTCGGCAAAGCGTTTACAAATCGCTGCACCGATACCATTACCACCGCCTGTGACCAGAGCGACCTTTGATGCTAATCTTCCACTCATTCTCATATCCTCCAAACGCGGCTAGTCCACCGCTGATCAGGTTAAATCCGACCGGCTCCCGGCAGCCGCAACCGGCAACCGGGAAAGCGCCCGGAAAAATAACAGTCCAAAAACCAGGTCTCCTGAAAGCGGCACGAGTATCGGCCAACTGACCAGACCCAGCACAACATCCAGGGCCGCAACAACGACCAGGGCCAGTTTGGCGACCCCGCCCAGTTTAATGACCTCAGCCTGGCCTTCCAGATCGGTTGCAGCCCGGTAATAGGCAATCCCGAACAGGAATACCAGCGTACTAAACAGGTGCAAAAACAACAGCGTTGTCGGTGAAGATTCAAGCGACAGGAGCGTCAGGGTCCAATCACTGGCAAAGACAAAAACAACAGCCGCTATCCAGTTAAAACAAGCGGCAGAAATAAATTAATTAGAGCAAATCGGGGTTGATCAGCAAAGATCCACCCTTCATTGCGAGCACTTCATTGCAACCATCTGCAATCATGCTGGCCCGTGCATCCCGCAATAATTTCTCCATTGGGTATTCTTTCGTCACGCCGTTGCCACCAAAAATCTGCAAGGCGTCACTGGCCACTTCAAAGGCAGTTTGGGTGGCGGTTACCTTGGCCGCGATGGAGCCCTGCAGTGCCGCAGATGGTGCCGTGGCGTTGTACTCAGCCGCGCGGCGGACCAACGCGCGGGCCGCCTCGATTTTGCGGAACATGTGGAACAGGCGATAGCGGACATGCTGATGCAGGATAATCTTCTGACCACCGGCCTTGCGCTCATGGGCATAGGCCAGCGCGTGCTCATAAGCCGCACGTGCGACACCCACCGCCAGGTTGCCGACATGCACGTTGGCTTCTGCCAGCGTGTGATAAACCTGCTGTGCGTATTTGTCTGGCCCTGCCAGCATGTAATTGATGGGTACTTCGACATTGTCGAAAAACAGTTCACCCTGGTTCAGGGCGCGGAAGCCGATTTTATCCAGCGGCTTGCCCCGACTGACACCGGGCAAGTCCAGCGGCACCAGCACGGTAATTCCAGGTTTGACTTCACCATCCTGTTCAATGTGGCAATAAAGCGCACATAACTGCGCTGTCAGGGCGCCGGAAACCCAGGCGGATTTCTGGCCGTTGATAATCACTTTGTCGCCGTCGATACGGGCCACACAGTTGGGGCGCCCGTATTGGCCATCGGCTGCCTGCAGTGCACCCTCGGGATCCAGCATGTCGCTGCCGTGGTCTGGTTCAGTAATACCCCAACAACCCATTTTACTTTCACAGTACTCCAGCAGATCCAGCCGTCCCGCGATCACACTGAAAACCGCAGGCATCTGGCTGACCAGCATCAGGCCGGCCAGGCCGGCATCTCCCCAGGCCAGTTCTTCGCTGGCAATCAACATCAGTTTTGCACCCTCTGCGGGGGAAAGTTCAGCCATGGCAGAAACCGTCAGGCCCAGTCCGCCGGCTTGTTCCAGTACACCCCATAAGGGTGAATCCGGGGCGAGTGCCTCTGCTGCGCTCATGGCGTCAATTTGCTGGCCCACGGGACGCAGGACTTCTTTGGCAAAGCGATGTGCCGTGTCCTGAACGGTTTGCTCCAGTTCAGACAGGGGGCCTTCAAGGCCGCTAAGGGGTAATTCGATATAATTTGACATGATCATCCTTCCTGAATTTTGTTTGTGTGCACGGATAAATATGGCGTGCCTGCTTTGACTCAATAACCGGTCAGCCGCATGGCCAATCGGCGACCCATGCCTGCAGGCAGGTATTTGGTCACGGCTGCCCATACCTTTGCTTTCCAGCCCAACAGATAACTCTCCCCGGATCCCTTCAGCGCAGATATAACGGCATCGGCAACCTGCTCCGGAACCATGTCCACAGTGAAATTTTTCATCAACTGTTCCGGCATATTGTCGACCATGCCCGTTCTTACAAAGGGGGGTTTAATGGCTAACACGCGGATGCCGTGTTCTGCCCATTCAATGCTCAGGGCCTGGGTCAAACCATTGACATAAAATTTACTGGCGCTGTACACCGCCAGTTGGGGAATCCCGTGTACCGAAGACACAGAACACATGTTGACCAGGGTGGAGTCGGGGCTTTGCTGCAACCACGGAAACGCAAGTCCAGCCACATTGGTCAGGCCATGTATGTTGACCTGGATGATCCTGTCATGGGCACTGTGATCGATGTCTGCAAAATGGCCTGCCGCGATGACACCCGCATTATTGACCAGCACATCCAGGCGCCCTTGCGTCTGCTCAGCGAACTGCTGCAATGCCCTGCTGACCGATTCGCGGCTGCTCACGTCACAACTACAACCACAGGCATTGCCAAATTCCGGGGTTTGCAGAAGTTGTGTTACGGCCTCTTCGTTGATGTCATAAAGACCAACAAACCATCCTTCTGCAGCAAAACGTTTGGCTGTTGCCAGCCCGATACCTGCTGCTGCACCGGTAATAAAAACCGTTTTCACTTAGCTCTCCTGCTGGTAATTTGCGGCTGAATAAACGTTGTCAGTACCCACTTCAAACGTTTCCAACAGGAATCGTTCAATCGGTTTCTCTGAAGCTGTTTTCGGAATTTCGTCCACAACCTGCAGAAAACCAGGCACCATATTGGCTTCCAGCTTCTGTCGGCATACCCTGAACACTTCCGTAGCATCAAATGCAGTCGCGTCAGCAACCACAATCGCTGCGACGGGCTCCTTTTCTCCCGGCGCCATGCCCGGCAAGGCTACGCCATAAACAAAGACGTCATCGATGGTATCTATTTGCGACAACGCCTTCTCCACGAATGATGAATTGATAAAGT
>QIKV01000082.1 GCA_003233115.1 Oceanospirillales bacterium | reverse complement strand
GGAATTCAGTGAGGGCATTTTCAATATCCTTGGAAATCCGGATGGACTGATCCAGCGACGCAGACGGGATGGAAGTTACCCGCCACATGATCGAGCCTTCCTGCAGTTGTGGCATAAATTCCTTACCCAGCAAAGGAAACAGGGCGAGGCTGAACAGCAGCAGACCCACCGCAGCAGCAACGACTTTCTTTTTATGGGCGAGAGACCACGCGAGCAATGGCAAGTAACCTGCCTTGATGACCCGCACCAGCCAGGTATCACGCTCCTCTTTCGGTTTGAGGATCAGGGCGGCCAGCACCGGAATCAGCGTCAGTGTCAGCACCAGCGAGCCCGCCATGGCGAAGCTGATGGTAAACGCCATGGGTTTAAACAGCTTGCCTTCCAGACCTTCCAGGGCAAACAGGGGTATGAAGACCACGATGATGATCATGATTGCAAAGGCAATCGGATTGGCAACTTCCCGCGCCGCCGTCAGCACCGCGTTGGTACGATCTACCTCCTCACCTGTGGCCCTGCGTTCAGCCATGATTCTGAATGCGTTCTCTACCATCACCACGGCACCATCCACCATCATGCCGATACCGACAGCCAGTCCCGCCAGCGACATGAGATTGGCTGACATGCTGGTCTGGCCCATAAAGATAAACGCGATCAGCATGGCCAGCGGCAGTGCCGAGATAACAACCAGGGCGGAGCGCCCCTCGCCAAGGAACAGGAACAGTACAATCGCGACCAGAATCGAACCTTCGATCAGTGCCTTCACAGCCGTCCAGACTGCCTTGTCTACCAATTCGGTGCGGTCGTACACCGGCCGCAAGGTGACGCCGTCGGGCAGTGATTGATTGACAATTTCCACTTTTTTCTTGACCGCTTGCACCACGCTGGCTGCGTTTTCACCGATACGCGACAATGCCATTCCCATCACCACCTCTTTACCATCCCGGGTAACGGCGCCAAAGCGCAGCGCGTTACCTTGTTCGATGGTAGCGACATCACGTAAAAATACCGGCGTGCCGCCTGCGACTTTTACAACCATGTCCCCGATTTCGTGTTCGTCGGCGACCAGGCCCAGCCCCCGCACCAGGTATTGTTCGGACCCCTGATTAATGTACTGGCCGCCGACCTGCCGGTTGTTGGCTTCGATAACTGCCATGATGTCGGTAAAGCTGAGGTCATACTTGATCAATTGCAGGGGGTCGATTACCACCTGGTATTGCCGTTCCTGGCCTCCCCACGACATGACATCATCTACGCCCGGTGCGGTACGCAAGATAAGCCGCACACTCCAGTCCTGCAGGGTGCGCAAGTCCCTGTCTGTGATGGCCGCATTCAGGATTTCATCGGTTCGTTCCAGCGTATACCAGAACACCTGGCCGAGACCGGATGTATTCGGACCCATTTCCGGTGTGCCGTAGCCCTCGGGAATGCGGTCACCCACTTCCTGCAGCCGTTCCATCACCAGTCGCCGGGCGAAATAGATGTCCATGCCGTCCTCGAAATAAACGGCTACGTATGACAGGCCAAACAGGCTGACAGACCGTATTTCCTGTACACCAGGAAGGCCGGCCATACCGGATTCAACCGGAAAGGTGAGCAACTGCTCCACATCCTCGGCTGCAAGTCCCGGTGATTCTGTATAGATATTGACCTGCGTGGGCGTGACATCCGGAAACGCATCGACCGGTACCGTCTGCACCGCGCGCCACCCCAGGGCGGCCACGACAGCAAAGATAATCAGTACCAGGAATTTATACCGCAGTGCGGATTCAACCAATTTTTCAAGCATCATGCTCTCCCCGTGCGCCTAGTGTGCATGGCCTTCGCCGAGCGAAGACTTGAGCAGCAGTGATTTGAGATGGAATACGCCGCTGACAGCGATCTCCTCGCCCTCGTCGAGTCCGGCCCGGATCACTGTCCAGCCACCAATGCTGGGTCCGGTCTCTACCTGCCCGGCGTGGAACCCGACCCCGTCTGCATACTTGAATACGGTTGGCGCTCCCTTGATCAGGGTCAAGGACTCGTTGGGGACAGACAGCACCGGTGAGCCGGCCCCGGTTACGATCTCCGCTTCGGCGAACTGGCCCGGGTGCAGTTGATCGTTAGTGTTTTCCACCGCAATACGGATTCCCTGGGTGCGCGTGGTTTCGTTCAGTTGATGATGCAGTTGTATGACGGTGCCCTCGATCCAGTCCTTGCCATCAGCACTGACCCGTGCCGGTGCACCGACCTGAATTCTGGACAGCGCACTCGGGATCACGCGGGCCTCTACCCACAGAACGGATTCATCGCTGATAGCAAAGAGGACACGGCCAGGTTCAATTAACTCACCAACGATAAAATCATCCTGCAGGACGGTGCCGGCAATAGGCGCCAGTAATTCAAATTCGCCGATGGCCCTGGTGGCGTCTCCTGATCTCACCAGTTCAGTTGCCTGTGCCTCCTGCATGCCATAAGCCAGGACTTTCGCAAAGGCCTGTTGCCGGGCAACCTGTGCTTCGGTATACCTGCGTTCAGCGACCGCCTTGCGGCCCAGCGTCTTCACGCGTTGCCACTCCCGGTCTGCGACGATCAGGCTGCCCTGGGCTTCAGCCATGGCAACGCTGGATAAAGTCACCAGTGCCTGCCCGGCCGCCACGCGGTCACCGAGGCGCACGTGCCGTGCCAAAACCTGTGCCTGAATACGCGGCGTTACGCGCGCTGACTGGTAAGCGTTAATGACGACTTCAGCGGGTACCCGGAGTGTTTCGGCCAACGCGCGCGGAATAACCGTATCAATTACAATCCCTGCCGTTTTGCGTTCGTCTGCGCTAAGCACCAGGGCACTTTTTTCATGCTCACCTTCATCTTCGTCGCGACCGCCGTCATCGTGGTCTTGCGTGGCCAGCGCCAGCGGTGCATTTAACGCCAGCACAAGGGATAACGTTCCGAACCTGAAAAAAGTCATTACATAAGCCTCCAATAAAAATTTTGCGGTACTGCGGGTCACAATGCTTCTCCCTGGCCCAGCCAGGCGTCTACCTGTCCCGATGCTGCCAGCCACTCAAACCAGGCCCGCCACATCGTCTGCCGCAGATCAAGGGCACTCTCGCGCGTGTCCAGCGTTTGGCGTAACTGGACCAGGAAATCGGTTGTACTCAGTTCGCCGGCTTCCCATAAGCGCTGCAAAAGCTCCCCCTGTCGTTGCAGGCTGACCTGGCCGGTCTGTTCCCAGCCCAGCCAGGCCTTGTGGGAGTAACCGTAGCGTTCCGATGCACTGATGTAGCGCGCGTAGGCGCGGCGCAGCAGGTCATCAGCGATTTGCTGTGCCTGGTCACGCTCGGCCAGTGCAGCGCTGGCCTCGAATTTGAAGCGGTTGCGGATGTAAAGCGGGATGGACAGATTGACGCCAACCAGGTTTGAACGCGCTTCGCGCCCGCCACGCAGGCTCACCGTGGGATCGGGCCGCTGTTCGCGCTCACGCAAGTCCACCAGGGCGTTCGCCGCCTCCACCCGGCGTTGGGCCGCCCGCACTTCCGGTAAGGCCAGTACCAGGCTTTGCGGGTCGCTGATGGCCGGGATCATAGGTAACTGGGTGTCAATCGAGGGCCACTGGTCCGGCGTTGAGTTGATGGTGAGATTGCGCACGGCCTGGCGTGCCTCGGCCAGGTTGGCAGCGGCCGTTGCCATTCTGATCTGTGCATCGGTAAGGACCAGTGTGGCCAGGTCCGCTTCAACCTGGTTGAGGTCACCTGCAGCAAAGCGCCGTTGGGCCAGCTTTGCGAAATCACGCATGAGCTGTACACGCTCGTCAGCCAGGGCATGTCTTTCCATCCCGGTCTGATAAAGTGCCAGGCCTGCAAGCAATTCTACCGTTACCGCTCGTCGCACGGCCCGGTACTGTGCTTCGCGGGCGAGCCGGTCGGCGGTCGCAACCAGGCCGCGCGCCTCGCGCTTTCCGCTCCAGTCAAATGTCTGGCCGATGCCCAGATACCAGGTATCATCTACCGCATTTTCATAGTCCGCCTCAAGCTCGGGGTTGTACAAGGGGCGTGCGGCAGCAGACTCCAGTGACCGGCCTGCAGCAAGTGCCGCACGGGCAGCCTGAACACCCGGGTTCGCTTTGACCACGGTCTGCACAAAGGCAATCAGGGCCGGATCGGAGTACATTTCAATGACCACGTTGTCAGTGGTCGGGTTGTTTTCAGCCGCCCGGACGGTAAGTGGGGCAATGAATGACAGGCAGCCGAGCAAAACCGCCAGGCCAGGGTTTGATATTCGCATTTTAAATCTTCCAGGTACAGTAAATCAAAAAAGGCACCTGCAAATCAGGTACCCGGGCTGTAGAGCGGAAAATTTAAACGTTCGGTGGTGGGGTAGGGGGTGCCTGTGAGCGGCTGGAATACAAAGTTGAATTGAGTGCGTAATAATCGTCGGACAGGGTCAGGCCAAAATTGGCCAGGTTCACAACGATACTTGATGCGTCGCCATGGTATGAATGCCCGCAATGGCTGTTATTCCCATCCGGCAGTTGGTCCGGATCAGAGCCAGCCTGATTAGCCGAATCCTGATCACCTGAATCCGATTGGTGGGCATACTGATCGCCGTATGCATGTGACTCAATTGCCAGATCCCACGCACTTTCGGTGCCCATAAAGAGCACTGAAATAACCAGGAGTTGACGAATCAGGGTTTGCATCAGCGGCACAGTCTACACCAGGTGGTGTCATTTATTCCAGTTGTAATATACACCAGAGACAGGGGTCAGATTCAAATGCGACATACAGCTATCAGTAAACACACCAGGGTCCGCGCATTTGAGTCCGACCCCGGGGTGTTTCAGTTCAGAGGCAGGGGTCAGATTCAAATGCGACATACAGCTATCGACCCCGGGGTGTTTTCGCGCATTTGAGTCCGACCCCGGGGTGTTTTTATTGCAGTTCCTGTAGATTCTTGTATAGATTCAGGGCCTCAGGGTTTGCCAGCGCATCAATGTTCTTGACCGGTTTGCCGTGAATGACATTGCGCACAGCCAGTTCCACTATCTTGCCGCTGACGGTTCGGGGGATATCGCTGACCTGTATGATCACTGCGGGTACGTGCCTGGGGGTAGCGTTGTCGCGCACGACCTTGCGCATGCGGGCTGCCAGATCCTCATCAAGTTTAAGACCGTTACGCAGCACGACGAATAACACGACACGTACGTCATCGTCCCAGTCCTGACCGACGCAGATACTTTCGATGACCTCGTCAAGGCTTTCCACCTGACGGTAAATTTCTGCTGTGCCGATACGCACGCCGCCCGGGTTCAGGGTGGCGTCTGAACGGCCGAAAATGATCAGGCCGCCGTGTTCGGTGATCCGGGCAAAATCGCCATGCGCCCAGATGTTCGGGTACTGTTCAAAATAGGCGGCGTGGTATTTACTGCCATCTTCATCGCCCCAGAAGCACACCGGCATGGACGGGAAGGGCAGGCGGCAACACAACTCGCCGGTTTCATTGACATCCGCATAGCTGCCGTCGTCACGGCAGATTTCAACGGCCATGCCTAAACCCAGGCATTGTATTTCACCGCGGTAGACCGGCAGTATGGGACAGCCGAGCACAAAACAGGAAACGATATCGGTACCGCCGGCGATGGAGGACAGGCACAGGTCGGCTTTGATGTCGGCGTATACATAGTCAAAACTTTCCGGCACCAGCGGCGAACCGGTCGACAGGATCGTTTTCAGCGAGGCGAGTGAGTGTGTGTCACGCGCTTTGACGCCGGCCTTTTGCCATGCTGATATGGCCTTTGCACCCGTGCCGAGAATGCTGATCTCCAGTTCATCCACCAGGTCAAACATCGCCTCGGGACCGGGATAAAAAGGTGAGCCCTCGTACAGCACGACCGTGGCACCGGTCAGCAGGCCGCTGGCCAGCCAGTTCCACATCATCCAGCCACAGGTGGTGTAATAGAAAAACCGGTCGCTGCGTTTCAGATCGGTATGCAGCAGCAACTCCTTGGTATGCTGCAGCAGCGTGCCGCCGGCGCCATGGGTAATACACTTGGGCACGCCGGTGGTGCCGGATGAGTAAAGGATATAGACAGGATGATCGAAGGGCAGACGGGCAAACTCAATTTCGGTGGCATCCGGATCACCAAATGACGCCAGTAGTTCAGCGTTTTCCAGGCTCCCCAGTGCAGGGTTTGGGTCAACGTAAGGTATAACAACAAGTTTCTGAATGCTCTTGATTCGCTGCTGGATTTCCCTGACTTTTGCCAGGCAGTCATGCTGTTTGCCGTTATAGGTATAGGCCGCAGCACAAAACAGGACTTTCGGTGCAATCTGGCCCAGGCGGTCCACCACGCCGTTGATGCCAAAGTCGGGTGAACACGAGGACCAGATGGCCCCGATGCTGGTCGCCGCCAGCATGGCTACAATGGTTTCGGGCAGATTAGGCAGGTAGCCGGCTACACGGTCGCCCGGCCCAACACCCATTGCCCGCAGAGAGGCAGCAACAGCGGCAACCTGTCGGTAAAGTTGCTGGTAGGTCAGAGAACTGTTTAGCCCTGTTTCCGATCTGAATACCAGCGCTTCGCGGCCATCCCGGTAACGCAGCATGTTCTCGGCAAAATTCAACTGGGCATCCGGGAACCAGCGCGCGCCGGGCATGCGGTCAAAATCCTCAACTGTACGGTTGCCGGCTTCGCCTATAACCCCGCCGAACTCCCACAGCGCCCGCCAGAAAGCTTTTGGCGAATCAATCGAAAAGCGGTACAGGCTTGCGTAGTCGGTCACGCCCGGGTCGCGTTCCAGTTGCACGAGCTTTATGAAACGCGTGATATTGGCCTGTTGTACGCGCAACGTGCCGGGTGACCACAGAGGCTTGGTCATGGGGCTAACTGAGCAACGCTTTCAGTTCCGGGATGACGGTGAACAGGTCTGCAGCGAGGCCGATGTCTGCAATCTCAAATATGGGCGCTTCCGCATCCTTGTTGACCGCCACGATGGTACCGGCGTCCTTGATGCCCGTGATGTGTTGAATCGCGCCCGAAATACCAAACGCCATGTACAGGTCTGGAGATATGATTTTACCGGTCTGGCCAACCTGCATTTCATTGGGGCAATAGCCTGCATCGACGGCGGCGCGTGAAGCACCGGCACCTGCACCCATCAGGTCGGCCAGGCTGTAGATCAGCTCAAAATTCTCTTCACTGCCCAGCGCGCGGCCACCGGAAACCACCTTTGCCGCAGTTTGCAGGTCAGGGCGTTCGCCGCCACCGGACTGCAGGCCCACATAGCGGCTGTGGTCGCTGGCAGAAGTGCTGGCGGCACGTTCTTCGATGGCAGCGCTGCCATCGTTGGCGGCTGCTTTCCACGACGCGACGCGCACCGTTGCCACCACTGTCGCGTCGTCCGGCGCAGCCACATCTATGATGGCATTGCCGGCGTAAATCGGACGCTTGAAATGGTGTGGTCCTTCAACCGCAGCGATATCGCTGACCTGGTTTACGCCCAGTTTTGCAGCAATATGCGGCATCAGATCCCGGCCGAAAGTGGTGGATGGGCCCAGGATGTGGCTGTAATCTTCCGCGCTGGCGACCGTCTCTGCGGCAAAGTTGACTGCCAGCGGATTTTTCAGATGCTCTGCATTGACCGCAATGACCGTGCTGACGCCACTGATGGCTGCGGCTTGCCCGGCAACCCCGCTGATATCCGAGCCCATGACGATGACGTCACACGCGTGCCCGAGCGCGGTGGCGCAGTTCACGCATTTCGCAGTGCTTGGATTCACGTTGTGTCCGTCATGCTCCGCAATGATTAATGTTCTGCTCATGATAATTCCCCTACACCAGTCCGCGGTTTTTCAGTTCGGTCACCAGTTGTGCCGTGTCTTCGACCATAATACCTTTTGCACGCACCGGTGGCGGTGCATGATGGGTGACCTGCAAATTGTTTTCAGAAGTTATGCCCAGTTCAGCCAGCGCAATCACTTCCAGCGGTTTGCGCTTGGCTTTCATGATGTCTGGCAACTTGACGAAACGGGGTTCATTCAGGCGCAAATCAACCGTGATGACGGCGGGTAAATCCACTGCAATGGTTTCCAAACCGGCATCGACTTCGCGGACCACGGTGGCTGTGGTGCCGGACAAAGTCACCGCCGATGCAAAGGTTGCCTGCGGGCGGCCCCACAGTGCGGCCAGCATCTGGCCGGTCTGGGAATTATCATCATCAATGGCCTGCTTGCCCAGTATGACCAGCCCGGGCTGCTCTTTTTCCACCAGCTTGAGAAAGGCACGCGCAAGCGTCAATGGTTGCAGTTTTTCAGCGGTGTCTACCTGAATAGCCCGGTCTGCACCCATGGCAAGACCAGTGCGTAATTGTTGCTGGCATTCATTGCCGCCCAGCGAAACTACGATAACCTCTTCGGCATCGCCGGCTTCGCGAATTCTCAATGCCTCTTCCAGCGCGATTTCGTCAAAGGGGTTAATGCTCATTTTGACACCATCGGTATCTACACCGCTGCCGTCCGGTCTGACCCGGATACGGACGTTGTAGTCCACCACGCGTTTAATGCCAACCAGTATTTTCATGGTAATTCCTTTTAAAGATTTTGATAATTCGGCCCGCTGCCGCCCTCGGGCGTGACCCAGTTTATGATCTGGTAGGGATCCTTGATGTCACATGTTTTACAGTGTACGCAATTGGCGGCGTTGATTTGCAGACGTTTGGCTTGCCCGCCCGCGTCCCCGCCGTTCCCGTTTCCGGCCCCATCTGTCACTATTTCATAGACGCCTGCCGGGCAAAAGCGTGTGCAGGGGTGATCGTACTCTTCACCGCAGCGTGTGGTGCAGACATCGGGTTCCAGTATCTGCAAATGAACCGGCTGATCTTCATCGTATTCGGTGGCCGCAAAATAGACTGAAGCCAAGCGGTCGCGGGGTGCCAGGTCGCGTTTCACCCAGTGCCGGTCAATGGCTGTGAATTCCTGCAGCTTTTTGGTCGCAGCATGATCGGCATGGTTATGCAGGGTGCGCGGCAATTTGCCGGCAGTGACGGTTTCAATCGCTGCTGTTATCAACCCGCGCCACAGACCTTTGTTGAAACCCGGGCGGATATTCCGCACCTTGTGGAGTTCCCGCATAATCGGGGAGGCCCGCAGCACGTTGTCAAAGCCTTCACCCTTACCCGTAGCGGCGATATGGCTGGCGGCCAGCATACCGGACCGGATCGCCTGGTGGGTACCCTTGATCTTGGGCAAATTGAGCAGCCCGGCGGCATCACCAATCAATAAGGCACCGGGCATTTCAGTCCTGGGGAGAGACTGGGCACCCCCCTCTATAATGGTACGGGAACCGCCGGACAGGATTTCCCCACCGGCAAACAACGGCTTGACGCTGGGGTGGTGCTTGAACTGCTGAAAAGCCTCGAACGGAGAGAATTCCGGGTCGGCATAATCCAGTGCACAGACGAATCCGACCGCCACGCGGTCTTTATCCAGGTGGTAGATAAAACTACCGCCATAGGTACCCGAATCAAGCGGCCAGCCTATGCTGTGCTGCACCAGTCCCGTTTTGCATTTGCCGGGTGCAACGCGCCACAGTTCCTTGATGCCGATGCCATAAGCCTGTGGGTCTGAATCGGCATCCAGCTTGAATTTTTTGATCAGTTGCTTACTGAGATGGCCACGGCAGCCTTCTGCCAGGACAGTCAGGGGCGCGTGTATTTCTATGCCCTGCATAAACGTGTCTTTGGGCTGTCCCTGCTTATCCACACCCATGTCGCCAATAATCACACCGCCGACTGAACCATCTTTTGTATAGCGAATCCCCGCCGCGGCATATCCAGGGAAGATATCTACACCCAGCGCCTCGGCCTGCGGAGCCAGCCACGCGCACAAAGCACCCAGGGAAACGATGAAATTTCCATGATTTTTTTGTTGCGGCGGTGTCGGGAGTTTGCGTCTGGATGATTGGGTCAGCAGCGAGATCTCGTCAGCTTCCACCGGAATACAAATGGGCGGTGGATTATCCCGCCAGCCGGGTAGCAATTCATCCAGTGGCTGTGGTTCAATGACCGCCCCGGACAGGATATGTGCACCGACTTCGGCACTCTTTTCAATCACGGCGACCGTCAGGTCCTGTTTGAGTTGCTTCAGGCGAATGGCACAAGCCAGCCCGGCCGGCCCGGCCCCGACGATGACCAGGTCATAGTCCATGACTTCACGTTCAGTCGCTGTTTCGCTCATCTGTGTCCTCACAAGCCCAGTGTCGCTATATTTTTCTATTGGCAGATAATTATAGGGTACGTGCTGGTTCAGATCAGCTAAAATAAATCGAATCTGGCTTCTTGTTCTCAGGAATTAATATGAATTTTAATCGCATTGTTTTTTTGCTTGCTTCCCTCGCTGTCTTAAGCAGCCCGGAAGCCAGCGCGCAACCCTATCAGCCGGTCAGTTTCAAGACCGTAGACGGAGGTGTAATTGAAGCATCTTTCTTTAAGGCCAGTAAAAGCAAAGCGGTTATTTTCGCCCACGGTGCTATTTTTAATAAAGAAAGCTGGTATTTCCTGGCGGAGGAATTTCAGCGCAAAGGCGTTGCTGCACTGACCATAGACTTTAGGGGCTATGGCAATAGCACAGGCGGCAGTACCTCTAAAAAAATGTACGATATTCTCGCTGCGATCTCCTACCTCAAAGAGCAGGGTTTTACGGACATCAATGTGGTTGGAGCAAGCATGGGCGGAGCGGCGGTGCTGGTGGCTCTGAGCAACAATTCCGTTCCCATACGTAAGGCCGTATTAATGGCACCGGCCGGGGGTCCAGCCATTGAGTCAACGGCAACTGACAAGCTTTTCATCGTTTCGAAGAACGAAGGAATGTTCGATGGTGTCATGGCGATTTACAATGCATCGGCCGAACCTAAACAAATTAAAATATATCCTGGAAATGCCCACGCACAGCACCTGTTCAAGACGGATGTTCGTGACGATCTCATTGCGCGTATTATTAATTTCATTGGCCCGGCAAAGCCATAATGACCGATAACAGGAAATTCAAGGTGGCCTGTGTGCAGGCAACCCCGGCAATTTTTAACCTTGAAAAGTCGCTGGAGAAGGTTATTGCGCTCACCGCGGAAGCGGCTGGTGCCGGCAGCAAGCTGGTTGTTTTCCCAGAGACATTTATCCCGGGTTACCCCGCCGGGCTGGGTTTCGGCACTGTGGTGGGTAGCAGGACACAAGCCGGGCGGGATCAGTACAGGGAGTATTGGCAAAACAGCGTTGAAGTTCCCGGGGTTTATACCGATAAACTTGCGCAATGCGCTAAAAAGAACAAGGTCTTTCTTACCGTTGGCGTAACAGAGCGCGACAAGGTAAACAAAACACTCTATTGCACCTTGCTGTATTTTGGACCGGCTGGACGTTTGCTGGGCAAGCACCGGAAAATCAAACCGACTGCAGCGGAACGCCTGGTATGGGGTGAAGGTGATGGTTCGACCCTGTGCACTTTCGATACCGAAATCGGGAAAATTGGTGGTTTGATCTGCTGGGAAAACTATATGCCGCTGGCCAGAATGGCAATGTATAAAGAAGGTGTTGAGATATACCTGGCACCCACGGCAGATTCACGGGATTCATGGAACGCCAGTATGCAACATATCGCCTTTGAAGGCCGTTGCTATGTGATTGGCTGCAACCAGTATTTTACCAAGAGTGACTTCCCGGAACATTTGCAGGCTGAGCTTGCCGCAGACCGGCCGGAGGTGCTTTCAAGAGGTGGCAGCGTCATTGTATCGCCACTGGGTCAGGTTCTGGCCGGCCCGCTGTATGACCAAGAAGGTATTTTGACGGCACAGGTGGACCTCGATGAACTGGTATGCAGCCGGATGGATTTCGATGTGACCGGTCACTACAGTCGCAATGATATTTTTAAATTAAAGGTAAAAGATCAACCCGGAATAAAGACGATTCAGGACTTTATCAGCCGCCAGGTGACTTAGCTCATTTTGTCCTCATTTTTTACCGGTAAAATACGCACTAATCACCGGCTTCACGGTCATACACGTCTATTGGAGCCAAAAATTCTGGCGTAAGGAGAGAGACAGTTGTGAAAAGCAAACAGGCCCCCAAGGCCACTTCAAAAAAATCTGCAATATTAATAGGGCTGGCCGGCCTGACCGTCGTGGCGTTGGCGGCTGCCATGTTTCTGGCCCCATATATCAGAAGCGCACGATCTGAGGCTACGCTGGAAATCAGCATGTCCGGCTGGTCGCCTGCCGTGATCAACGCAAAAGCGGGGGAACCTGTTGCCGTAACCATGATCAACATGGACAACCAGTTTCACACCGATGGCGGTGGCTGGCATGGCTTCACCGTTCCTGCCTTTGGCGTGGATGAACGGGTCGCCCCCAAGCAGACCCGCACCTTTACTTTTACGCCTACCAAGGCAGGCGAATACGTTTTCTATTGTGGAATCTGTTGTGGCGGTAAGGAAAATCCCTTTATGCGCGGAAAGCTGATTGTTAACTGACAGGGTTGGCTGACCCGCGCTTATGCGTAAAGCACAATCAAGATTTTTCATCATTGCCAGCATCGTACTGCTGGCAATTGGCGTGTATCTGGCATTTACCTACAATGTGGCGGCGCCTTCTTCCGCGTGGCTTGAGGCTTACCCTCTTGCGGCGTTTAGTCTGGCGGTCGTGGCGGGCTTCGCCGATGGCCTGAACCCCTGTGCTATTGCCACGTTGCTACTGTTTATCGGTGCATTGTTGGCGATCGTTGAACAATCCAGTGGTTTTAGCGAGACCCGCCGGGCCTGGCTGCATGTCTGGTCTGTTGCAGGTGCTTATATCCTGGGTATATTCGCGCTTTATTTCTTTCTCGGCATGGGCTTTGTCGAGGTTACCAGTATCAGGGTTTTTGGCAACACCCATGTATTTACCCGCCTGGCGGGCTTAATTGCCGTCGTTCTCGGACTGGTAATGGTGGCTGAATATGTCATTCCGAACAATCCCTTCAAACTCGGCATGCCCGCTTCTCTGCACAATCTGGCCCACAAGTGGGGCCGCAAGACGACCATCGGCGCTGCCTTCATAGGCGGTGTGCTTATCGGTACCTGTACGATTCCCTGTGGTGGAGCGATGTATCTGGCGGTCGCTGCGGTCATTGGCGGGCTATCCAGCAAAGTTTATGCTTATTCCCTGCTGACCACTTACAACCTGGCCTTTATTTCGCCACTGGTTCTGCTGGTTGGTTTGAGTAGCAGTCGCCCGGTGCTGCTCAAGATCAGCAGGTTGCATGTCACCCACCGGGGGCTGGTCAAGCTGGTACTGGGTGTGTTCGTTATTGTTGTGGGACTTTTTGCCTTGCTGTAACGTGAACCCAGGACGCGACGGAAGCGACGTCTCTTGAATTCACGTTACATCTTTACCAGGCCTGTTACACTGCGCAGCCGCTGCCACCGGCAGCCGCCTGTTTGCCAGGCAATAAACCGGCTTCAACCATTGGCTGATGCACGTTCTTCTGCCAGCCGCTAATGGATGAGTATTTCTTGTCCAATATCGTTTTGGCGGCTACCTGATCCCACGGCTGGTTTTTAATTTTCTGGAAATAATAAGCCATTTCCATGTATTTACCAGGATACCAGAAGCTGTTGGCAATGCGGCCCAGGTCATAGAGTTCATCGACGCTGGCGCCTTGTGAAGCCGCGAGTTCATACAGGCCTAGCAGCGCTGAACCATGGTTGCAGTCCTGGAAGAAAGTGGAATTGTTGCAACATGGCCGGAAACTGTTTTCCGCCGCTTCGAGTACAGTGGCTTCCTGTTCAGCGGTCAGGTCTATGGCAGAAATCTTGTTGAAATAATCTCCGCCATTGCGTGCTTCACCCAGGGTCCATCCACCCGTGCTGGCAAAGCTGCCGACGCGTGGGCCGTTGAGTTTACTTTTCTCATTAAATTGGGTTTTTGTCGCTACTCCGAGTGGCCACATAAGATTGAGCAGATAGGGTGCAGTTTGCATACTCATTGTGAGTGGTTCGGATGAAGCCTGTGTGAACAATGTCTCAACCCAGTCTGGAAGCCCACCCCGTTTTTTATACACATACTTGAATTTTCTTGGGGAAATGACGCCGGCCTGCACCAGGCGTTGAATGGAGTCGCCGAACGACATCCCCAATTCGAGTCCGTCCGTCGGCAATACTTCATCAGATAATTTGGTAAACGCCGCAGTCTGCTTGCCTTTGACATAGGTCAAAAATTTTGAACTGTTACTGGCCCATAGCAGTGAGCCAGTCACCCCTCCCAGCGCTCCGATTCCGACTGCGGCGGAAGAATACATAAGAAAACGCCGCCTGGAACCAGAAGGTTGATTGGATTGACTCATGTTGATACTCCTCGTGGTGTGTTGTTATCCATCTTAGTTTCCCGGTTCCTCAAAAGGTTCAGAACCGGGAGTCTGTCGGACTTGACCGATTGTAGCGAGGGAAAGCCGATTTGAGTCAGATTTTTTGGTCTTTTGAGGCAAATAGCACCGCTATTTAACGATAAAGAGCGGGAAATCTGGCCAAACTCGGCTTTTCCGCAGTAGATCATGTTAACTCCGACAGACTCCTGGCGTCGTGCCTCAAAAAATAATTTTTAGCCTTGTTAAGATTGCCTTAAGGATCGTGTACTACCTTATACGCTACCAAGAGCAAAAAACAAGTGCGCTCCAACAATGTGGAGAACCCAATGTTATACTGCAATTTAGTACAAATACCTGTAAATCCTCCGCTGGTGAAGCGGGCGGTCTGGCATGATTAAATTCGTATATTTGAGCTGCTTATATTTCACAAATATTTGAGAGGCCACGGACGGCATGAAACTAATCAAATCCCTGGGCGCAGGTAAGCGTCGGCATGTAACCCCAATCGCACTTGACAGCATTGATGCGTACAAACGTGCTTTTTCCTTACGCAATGTTCCCGTTGAAGCGATGCAAACACTGGTTAGCGGTGATATTGCGCCTAAGCCCGGGGACATTGTTCTTGCCAGGGTCGACCGCCTGCGTCAGCAATTGCGGCTTGAGCTACCTGATGGCAGGCGCGCACGGCTATTTCCCGGCGACCATATTCTGGTTTGTTATGGCAATCGCTATGCCGCAGACCAATACGAAGCGCTGGTGCCGGAAAACCTGGCGCCGTGCGATCTGGTGGCTGCCGGTGGCATTGCCTCCGTGACACGTCACAAACATCCGGGGGTTAAATATCCAACGCAGATAACCCCGCTGGGTCTGGTGGGAAACAGTGTTGGGTCGGTGCTGAATATCAGCAGTTGGAAAGTTGATTATGGCAGGTTGAACCAATGCGATATTCCGCTGTTCCTGGTCGTTGGATCCAGCATGAATTCCGGAAAAACCACGTCTGCGGCCCGACTGGTAAGAGGTTTGGTCCAGGACGGGTTCAGGACCGGGGCCATGAAGGTGACGGGCACCGGTTCGGGTGGGGACTTGTGGCATTTCCTGGATGCCGGCGCAAGCTGCGCCCTGGATTTCACCGATGCAGGTTATGCAACCACCTATGGACTGAGCCAGAACGCGGTACTCGGAATCGTTGATATGCTCGGCAACAGCATCAGAAATCAGCAAGTCGACGCCATCGTGGTCGAAGTCGCTGACGGCTTGTTGCAGGCTGAAACCCATGCCTTGTTGCACGATCCTCTTTTCAGGAGCCAGATCAGTGGCGTGTTTCATGCTGCCGTTGATGCCCACTCCGCGATTTATGGTGTCGATTTCCTGCAGAAACTCGGTTATCACCTGATTGCAGTATCAGGCGTGGTTTCTGCAAGCCCGCTGGCCAGCAAGGAATTCAGCATGGGTTGCAGTGTACCGGTTTGTACAAAAAATGAGTTGTGCGCGCCGGGATTTGGCCTGGATTTGATGGAGGGTGTGGCGAACCGGGCGCGTGGCAAACTGGCCGAAGCATGAAAGCTGAGGTGCAATACACGCCATTCAGGCTGCCGGCAAACTTCTGGCGGCAAAGTCGAGGCTATATCTTCCTGTTAGTTCTCAATGGCTTGGGCAGGGCCCTGGCGGTCACCGGCGTCTTTTATTCTGTGCGCCAGGCCGTAAGAAGCTTACAGCAGACCGAGGCACCGGAGACCGGCATGCTTTGGGTTCTGTTGTTAATGGCTGCGGTATTGCTGGCTGCGCGTTTGCACGAGCGATACACCGCCGAGAGAATGAGCCAGAACTACGTCAATCGGCTACGGCGGCGATTGCTTGCGCGGTTGATGCGGGTATCGATTCGTGATGTTAATTCCATTCCTGCCGGGGCCCTTGCCGCGCGTCTTGGCGGCGATCTGTCCGCTTTACGGCGCTGGCTGAGCCTGGGTATATCACGCTTGATTGTCAATGCGATCCTTTTATCAGCCAGTGTTGGCATCATCACCTCAATCAGCCTGGCTGCCGGCTTGATCACTGCACTGGTGATCGTGCTGTTGGCGGTTGTCTCGTTGAAGATTGGCGGGCACCTCAGAGCGGTTCTCAAGGCGGTCAGATCAACTCGCATCCGGATGCAGAGCCTGCTGGTAGAGCGGATTGGTGAAATGGCCATGATCCGGGCGATGGGACAGGAACAGCGTGAGCTCAGAAAAATTAACCGGCTGGGGTGGAGATTAAAGCGACAGGCATCCACCCAGGGGCTGTTCCTGGGCGGCTTACGCGGCCTTGGCGAAGCCGGCGGGGTTCTTCTCATCATAGCGGTGTTCAGTGTGTTTCGCATTTCCGGGGAATCGATGACAGCAGCCGATGCGGCGGCCATCATCAGCCTTGTTATGTTCATGACCGGACCGGTCCGCGAACTCGGAAGAGTCCAGGAATATTACCGCGGCGCCGCTATTTCGCTGCACAAACTCAGTGCGTTGTTCAATATGCGTCGCATTACGCGGGGCGCTTCACGTTACGCAGACTCACGGCCTGAACCAGGGGTCATCGAGTTCAGAAATGTGTATTGTGCACCGGCAATCAAAAACTTTTCAGGTCGGCTAACCGCTGGCGAGCGTGTCGCAGTCATCGGGCAAAACGGTAGCGGCAAGAGCACATTGCTGCAATTGGCTGTCGGTCTGCTCAAACCCGACTCGGGTACTGTCAGGCTGGGTGGGATCAACCCCCGGCGCCTGTCGCCCGCTGATCGTTCTGAATGTATCGGCATTACCGGGTCCGGGTTCGGGTTACTCAGAGGCAGCCTTGATTTCAATTTGGCGTACCGCCGACCGGCCACACCGGAAAGTGAGTTGCACGTCGCCGCAGGCAGATTTGAGTTGCAGCGGCTTATCGAAAAGATGGGTGAGGGCAGATCAGGCCGGATTCAGCAGGCAGCCCGGAATATTTCAGCCGGTGAGCGGGCCCGCATTGGCTTGGTCAGGGCGACATTGGGTGAGCCTGAAGTGCTGATCCTGGATGAGCCGGAATCCAACCTGGATTCGGATGGGCTACGGCTGTTGCATGAACTGCTTGGATCCTGGCCCGGAACGGTCTTTTTGATTACCCACAAGCAATCCCTGATCAAGCTGTGTAACAGGGTCTGGGATCTGGATGCTGAAGAGGATGCTCAAGACGGTCAATCCAGGCAGGGTAGCATCACCCGGATGGTGATACGGTAATGTCCTTAATTTTTCCACACAGCCGGTCCCGGGCAGGCACGCATCTGCTGGCGGGCGGAGTACATAAAATTCGGCTCCGCGGCATGCGGAAGCAGCGCTACTACCTCGCTGTGCCCGAGTGTCGGCAGACAGACCATGTCATCGTATTGGTGCATGGTATCTCACGAAATGTTCAATGGCTTATTGAGTCTTTCTGGCCCCTGGTCAGGGAGCGCAGGATTGCGCTGGTCGCACCGCTGTTTACTGAATCAAGCCACAAAGATTTCCAACGGCTTGGCCGCAGCGGGCAAGGACCGCGGGCTGATCTGGCAGTCAATGCCATTTTGGCTGAAGTCAGCGGGCTCACTGGCTGGTCTGCCAGCAAAGCATTCTTTTTCGGTCATTCTGGCGGTGCCCAGTTTGTGCAACGCTATCTGTTTGCGCACCCGCAGAGGGTGATTCGGGCAGCATTGAGTGCAGCAGGCTGGTATACCTTTCCCGTCGATAATAAATACCCGTTCGGTATCCGCGAGACTACCGACTTACCCGGTGTTCACTTTGAGCCACAGCGGTTCTTGCGTATTCCCACCGCCGTATTTATCGGTCTTGAAGATACGGTTCGCGATGAGTCGTTGAATTGTTCCCGTCGAATAGACCAACTGCAGGGTGCAAACCGACTGGAACGAGCCAGGAACTGGGTGGATGCGATGGAACAGGCATCGCATAGCCATGGTTTGGCTCCGTGCGTAAAATTAATTGAAGTACCTGGGGTCTCGCATGATTATGCGAAAGCGGTGAAAGCGGGTCAACTTAACCAACAGGCGTTCGCGTGGCTACTCTCAGACTAACGCGTGGCCTGCTGTGTACGAACTCCGGAAGGCTGCTGGTGCTGCTGTTCCTCGGTGTAATGCGCCAGACAGCACTCGCAAACCCGGGTTTAACCCTGAGTGGCAGGCTGGATGTGGATGCGGCGCATTATCATTCTGATGAAACGCCGCTCGGCTCCGGGTTAAATTTACGCCGGCTGAGACTGGCGATCAGAGGTAAACTGAATCGACGCATTTCATATTATGTGTTGGCCGACTTTAAGGGTGGCGTTTATGGTGCCCAGGCTTCCTGGCTGCGCTATGGCATCGACCGGAAAAATCAGTTTTATCTGGGTCGCATTGAGATTCCATTCAGTCTTCAGCGTGTGACCAACTCCCAGTACAACCTGTTGATGGAACGGGCTCTGCCTGCTGCGCTGTCTCCACACTACGGTACGGGTCTGGTTTACCAGCACAAAGGTAACCGCTGGAGTTTCCGTGCCGGGCTATTTGGTGAAGATCGCTTGAATTTTCGCACTTCAAAAAACTTTGGCAATGCGGCAGCAGCCCGCCTGGGGCGCCGCTTTCGCGCCGGTGACTCACGTTTCTGGTTAGGCGTGGGTGCGATGTACCAGGAGGCCATTGGCGTCGAACGTGTCAGGGCCAGGCCCGAATCATCAGTGACCAGTCAGCGCCTCGTGGATACGGGAAAACTCCTGAATTTGGATACGCTGACCCGTATTGGCGTTGAAGGCGTCTGGAAGAAAGGTACGTGGAGCCTGCAGGGAGAGTGGACCCGGTACAGCGCGCAGCAGCTTGATGGCAGCAGTTTGGGCTTTGACGGGGGCTACCTTGAGGCCTCACGAATTTTTAACGGCCGCAGACGGTTCAACTTCCGCAGCGGCGAGTGGATGTCGCCTGAAGTAACAGATTTGAAAACCTGGGAATTGGCGTTCCGCGTCAGCCGGATCAATTTACAGGACAAAGCTGTCAGTGGCGGCAAGCAGATAAATTACAGCGTTGGAGTGAATTACTACTTCAACCCCATCAATCGCCTGATGCTGAACTGGATAAAAGTGGATGCCAACCCGAACCGGCACGGAATCAATGAGTCACCTTCAATTCTGCAGGCACGTTTACAAATCGGATTTTAATTAATTCAGGAAACAGATCTATGTACATTAAAAATATTCTGGTGGTTACATTATTTGCCTTTGCATTTTACTGGCCCACAACCGGCGCAGCCCAAAGCGGCGTATGGAGCGCGCCGGCACGGATGACCCACATGGGGCCGGATCTTGATTCTAATTTTGATGCCCGTGAAGCTGAAATAGCCTTCAATAGCCAGAACAATGAGTATCTTCTGGTTTGGGAGGGTACAGATAAGCGAACGGGGATAGCCGCCGGTGAGGCTGAGATTTACGCACAGCGGGTGAACGCTGATACCGGGGAGTTGCTGGGCGAAACAGCTTTCAGGGTCAGTTTCATGGGGCCTGCCGGTATGGCGGTTTATGATGCAAGAAACCCGGTGGTGACATACAACCCGACCCGCAATGAGTACCTCGTGGTGTGGTATGGCGATGATAATCGTGGTGCCCTTGTTGAAGGTGAATTTGAAATATTTGGTCAGCGAATTAACGCGGCCACAGGCGCCCTGACAGGCGCGCAGAATTTTCGCATCAGTGATATGGGTCCGGACGGTTTAAGAAGCTACGACGCGATCGATCCTGCGGTAAAGTACAACGCCCGCGACGACCTGTATTTGGTCGTTTGGCGTGGTGAAGATGGTACAAGCTCTTCACCGAATGGCCAATTCGAAATCTATGGCCAGTTACTTGATGGCAGCAGTGGCGCCGAAGTGGGGAACAATGATTTCCCCATCTCCAGCATGGGGCCGCTGAACGACCCGAACTATGATGCCTTCAGCCCGCAACTGACTTACAACGCAGCCAGCAATGAATTTCTTGTGGTCTGGTATGGAGACGACAACGTTGCACCACTGGTGAATGATGAATTTGAGATATTCGCGCAGCGCTTGGTGGCCGATACCGGAAGCCTGGTGGGGGCTGCACCAATCCGGGTCAGCGATTCCGGCAACAACGGAGACATACTGCGGGAGGCCCGGCACCCGGACGTGACCTGGAACCGGGATACCAACGAGTACCTGGTGGTTTGGTCGGCTGATGACACCAATGGTGGTCGACTGGATAATGAGTTTGAGATTTATGGCCAGTTACTGACAGCCTCCGGCGCAGAGACGGGTGAGAATGACTTTCTGATCAGCAATATGGGTGGTGCAGTAGAGAAGCTCTTTGATGCGTTCCAACCGGCAGTTGAATACCACGGTGCCGCACATCAATACGTGGTTAGCTGGCGTGGGGACAATACCGTTGACGGCGAGTATGAAATTTTTTCCCAGCGTCTTGATGGCCCGACCCGGACACCGATAGGTATTCCTGGCCAGCGCCTCAGCCATGCCGGCCCCGACAATAGCGCGTTGTACGACGCCCGCAAAGTCGCAATGACCGAGGATGCAACAAGCGGACGAATTTTCATCGCCTGGGAGCAGGAGGACGAGACGGCAACACAAACAGCGGGAGAATTTGAGGTATTTTCCTCTGCCTTGGCGGCGAGCACGTTCCAGGTCGTTGACGGCATCAGCGGTTCCTGGTTTGACCGGTCACATGATGGAGAGGGTTGGGTAGTTGAAATCATCAATGCTGACAAGGCCATCATTTATTGGTTTACTTATGCTGATGATGCGCCGGACCAGGCCTGGGTGCTGGGTGTTGGAGACATAATCGATAACCGCATCGTAATTAGTGATGTGGAAATAACCAGCGGTGGCATATTTGGGCCGGGTTTTGACCCGAAGACCGTGCAGCGCGATAAATGGGGTAGCTTCGTGCTTGAATTCGAAGATTGCAGGACGGCCGGAATGAACCACAACAGTACCGTGGGTAACTATGGTGCAGCCTCCCTCAAGCCGGTCCGGTTGACATCGCTTTCAGGTCTGGGGTGTCCGGGTCCGGGGGTTGTGACGGACACAAATTCAGCTTTTAGCGGTTCCTGGTATGACCCCAGCCATGATGGCGAAGGCTGGGTGCTGGGATACCTGGGCGACAACCGCATGGTCTTTTATTGGTTTACCTACGACGATGCCGGTAATCAGGCGTGGCTCATCGGCGTTGGAACCGTCAACGGCAATGTTGCGACATTTGATGACGCACGGATTTCTTATGGTACGCGTTTCGGCAGTAATTTTGATCCCGCTGCAGTACAGCTCCCACGCTGGGGCGACGTCACCTTCACGCAACTCAATTGCAGAGAGATAACAGTGGATTACGCGTCGGTTGATCCCGTGTTCGGTTCCGGGCAACTGCATGCCCGACGCCTGGTCACGCCTGCTGGGCTTGCCTGCAACTAGTGGTCCGCGTTTCAGAACTCAAAATCCAGCAGCAAGCGCAAGGTCCGGTCCGGGCTGCTGTTCACCAGGCCCAGAATCACACCGGCTTCCCAGTTGAGTTTTCTTCTGTTGGCGAGCTTAATCTGGCCCAGGATAACGGGGCCTATGCCCAGTGTGTTGTGGCCCCGGTAAAGCTCAATGGCGGGTTCAAATGCCCTGGAGTAGCGGTAACGGGCCTGCAAACCCAGGTTGCTCTTTATTCCGTTGGCAACACTTGCACCCCAATTACCCTGCAAGAACAGATTGGCGGTACTGCTCCACTTGCCCCATTCCTTTTCAACCAAAACACCGGTTGAAAATTCCCACAGATCCTTATTGGCCTGTTTCTCAATTTCAAACAACAGCCCCCAATCCGCCCAGTATTCTCCCTGCTCGGTCAGTTGCCACTGGGACTCCATTTCGTAGCCCTCGACACGAAAACTTTGATCACTTGATTTTTCCCCTACCAGGTAAGCCTCTGCAGACCAGCGTTCATTCAACGCACGCCCATAAGCAAACCGGTATAGCTGAGAGTTATCCGCTACCCCGGGCTGGCGATTCTGGAGTGTAGCGCGCCATTCCAGCTCTTGCTCCAGTTCGCGGACGTAGGGATGATAGATCTTATCGATCATGATTCCATTGGCCTGGTTTTCGGTGGAGTAGGCCAAAAAAGCACCGAGACACAGGGTGAATATCAGTCCTCTGGTTTTCACGTCGGTGTACCGGGTTCCCGCCGAGGCACGCTATCGGCCAAAATGCCGGTGACAAGGATCAACAGGATGCCAGTGCCGTAAGCGATCGCCTGCACGCCCGAAGGTGTTGCTTCGTAGCCAACGAGAGCGTAAAGGAGTTTGCCGCCCAGGGAACTCTCTGGCAGCACCCCTGATGAGTCCCAAATCGCGCTGGTAGAGGAAATCCAGTCAGCCTGGATGAGTTGAAGGGTTGCCTGGGAAAGCATGTTGCCTGCGAACAGGGCGAGGATAGACACCGCGGTGATAATGCGCCAGCGGCCCTGCAGGCCAAGCAATCCGCACAAGATCAGGACTCCGATACTTACGCCGATGCCAAAACCGATCAAAGAACCGACCGTCATAACTTGAAAGATCACATTCTGCTGGTAAAAACCCAGCAAATAGATCAATACTTCAGAGCCTTCACGGGTAATCGCAAGCACTACCGTGACGGCCGCAAAGAGTCGAAACAGCGATAGATAATGCGCGGCTTGTTTGTTGCTCCCGGCACCCCGGGAGCGCAATAACATCCAGGTGCAGATCATGATAGACAGGGTCGTGGCAGTCTGCAGCAGCGCATTGATCACTTCCTGGCCGGTATATTCGAACCACTCTGAGACCCGTGCCATCTGGGTTGCGTAAAAAAGTGACAAGAGCAATCCGCTGATAATGGCGTAGATCAGCCAGTTTGTGCGGTGTTGGTAGTGGTGGCTTATGGCAAGCAGGACACTAATCAACAGGGCTGCCTCCAGGGTTTCCTGTAATACCAGAATGACAGAATTTAACAGCATGCTTTATCCATTGTATTACTTGACCAGGATTATCCCCTGTGCCGTGCCGGGGTAGAATTCACCAAAAAACGGGTACTCACCGGGCGCTACCGGACCGATGAAAATAATGACCTTACTGTTTCCGCTGATCACTTTTTCTCGATTAAGTGGATAGCTTTCAAATTCTTCCGGCGTCGGGTCGAGGTTTCTGATTAAAAGCTTTACCTTGGTGTTGGCAGGAACTTCAACGACAGATGGATAAAACAAATGGTCCCTGATTTCGATTTCTATCACCGGCGTTGCTGCGCGGAGCGTCTGGCTGTAAATGCCAAATAAAAGGCCCAGGCCCAATAATGACTTCACCGGCATTGACCGTTTCATAAGCCACTCTTGTGTATTACCGCAAAGCTGACCTGAAATGCTGTTCCGGAAGTGAATCCGGCAGGCCCGATACTGATTGAGGCATCATGAAGCGCTGCGATACGCTGCACAATTGCAAGCCCGAGTCCACAGCCGCTTTCACCCGATGCGTGGCGGTCGCGGCCAATGCGGTAAAATCGTTCAAACACCGTCTGACGCTCACGTGGCGGAATACCCGGGCCGCTGTCTGCGACGGTCAGGTCGATACCGCTAGAGGATTTGTGGACGGTTACACGAATTTGGCCACCTGTGGGGGTGTACTTGTTGGCATTGCTAAGCAGGTTCTGCAGCAGTGTAGTCAGGGTGAAGCGGTCCCCCAGCATGCAACAGGCTTCGCCCTCAAATTCTAACGTCTGGTTTTTTCTGTCAAACTGCTCATATTCGTGTGCCAGCACTTCCTGTACCAAAGCAGTCAGGTCGATCGTTCTGAACGTGGCATTAAACTGGTCGGGTGAACTGCGGTACAGATCCAGGATCTGCTCGACAACATGTCCCAGGCGGTCAACGGTGTCAGTTAGTTCATAGGTATAGTTGCTACTTTCAGGCATGTCCCCGGTAAGATTATGCAATTGAACTTTCAGTGCGCAAATGGGCGTACGTAATTCATGTGCGGCATCGGAGGCAAATTGCTTTTCGCGTAACAGGGAGGTTTCCAGGCGCCCCAGCAGGCGGTTGGACGATCCTCCGATTTGTTTTAATTCCTGATAAGCGAATGGATAGGAGAGCGGGCTGAGGTCATCCGCCTGTTTGCCTTCGAGTTCATTGGCAAATTTACGCAGCGGCCTGAGTCCCCGGCTGACAATTATCCAGATTAAAATACCCAGCAGGGGGATGCTGATGAAGATCGGGAATACCGATTCCAAAATGATATTTTCCGCCAGCGCATAGCGCAGGTCAGTGCGTTCCGCAGCCACAACCCAGCTATCATTCAAGCTGTCGAAATACGCCACTGTTCGCCACCGGTAGCCGTTAAAGTTGCTGTAATTGAAACCTGGCACAAGGGGTGCGATCCCGGTTAATGGTGTATTAGTAGATGTGGCTACCAACTCACCCTTGCGCCAGATCTGAAAGGCAATGGTGCTCTTTTGATTGAATCGGGTGACAGATTTGTCGGTCGGGAAAATAGCGATAAGCGTAGCTGTTTCCAATAACTGCTTGTCAAACAGTATATCTGCCTGGTTCATGCTGGATTGATAGCCTTTTAGTACGGCTACAAAGATAATCAGGGTCATAACAGAAAGAATCACAGTGACCAGGAAAACGCGAATGGACTTCATGGGCTACTGACCTTATAGCCGATCCCTCTAACGGTTTGGATGAAGTCCGTGCCCAGCTTTTTACGCAAATGGTGGATATGAACTTCCAGTGCATTGCTGGCAACTTCTTCACCCCAGCTATAGAGTCGGCTTTCCAGTGTGTTTCTGGTTAAGACCCTGCCCGCGTTTTCCAACAGTATTTTCAGCAGCATAAATTCTCTGCGGGACAGATCGAGTGGCTCGTTCTCGAAACTCACCAGGTTAGTATTGATATCCAGCGAAACTTTTCCAACACTGATCTGTGCTGAACCAGAGGTGTTCAGTCTTCGCTCCAGTACCCGAATTCTGGCAAAAAGCTCAGATATTTCAAAGGGTTTTGCCAGGTAATCGTCAGCGCCGCTGTCCAGGCCGGCAATCTTGTCGTGCAGGTCTGAACGTGCGGTCAGCAATAGAACAGGAAGGTTGGCATGCTTCTTTCTTACCCGTTTGAGTACACTTATGCCATCGATATCAGGAAGACCGAGGTCGAGGATAATAATATCCGGCACGTCAGTTCTTATAACGTATAAAGCCGCCTCACCGGTTGCCACGCTGTTGGCTGCGTAACCTTGCTTTTGCAGAGCTTGTACCAGCGCAGTTGCCAATGCCTGATTATCTTCGACCAATAAAATCTGCATGTAACCAAGCCCTAAAAGATGATTTACCTGTGCGATCTCTTTCTAGCGTCCAACAATAATGCCTGTTGAATTTCTATTTGTCTCCCCCATTTGCTGCCCACTGTAGCCCGGTCCCCTGACGAATCGCCCAGGGGTGGCACCGGTATGCTCTGCGTCCAGCAACACCGGCACGCCGTTGACAATCACATGCACAACGCCGGTTGCATACTGGTGCGGCTCGGCATAGGTCGCGTGGTCTTGAATGGTGGCCGGGTTGAAAATGGTGATATCGGCAAAATAGCCTTTCTTTATACTGCCACGATCTTTGATCTTCAGGTTTGCAGCGGGAAAGGACGTCAGGCGTCGAATGGCTTCAGGCAGCGAAATCACCTGTTCATCACGGACATATTTACCCAGCAGGCGGGCAAAGTTGCCATAGGCGCGAGGATGCGGGTTGGATAACAGGAATACACCTTCGGGTGCCAGGGATTCGGCATCAGAATCAAACGCCATCCAGGGTTGCGCGATTTTCTTCCTGATGTTTTCTTCGGACATGACGAAATAAGCGGCGCTGACCCTGCTGTGGTCCTCTACCACCAGGTCCATCATCGTGATGACAGGCGTGGTGCCACGCATGGCGGCAACTTCGGCCAGGGTTTTGCCAGTCAGATATTTAAGTGCAGGATTTTTAAAGCCAATAAGCAGAATATTACTGGCATTGCCCGCTCCCAGGTACCAGTTCTCCCATGTATCGGTGGCTGTCGTAATCTCCCTGACCAGGCGTGCGCGGATGACGGGGTCCTGTAGGCGTTTGACCCATTCATCCAGTCCGCCTTCCTGCACCCACGGTGGCATGGCTGCGTCCAGTCCGGTGGCCCCGGCAGTGTAGGTATACATGTCAGCGGTGATATCCAGCCCCGCTGATCGCGCCGCTGCTACTTTTTCAAATACCTGGTCGATCTTGTTCCAGTTTTTTCTTCCAGCGGCTTTCAGGTGGTAAATCTCGGCCCCGGTGTTGGCTTCGCGGGCAATGGTAATCAGTTCATCCACCGCTTCGAGTACGCGGTCTCCTTCGCTGCGGATGTGGGAAATATAGCGCCCGCCATATTGTGCAGATATCTTATTCAATGCGATCAGCTCTGCCGTATCGGCGTAAAAGGCGGGTGCATAAATTAACGCTGACCCCACCCCCAGCGCACCTTCTTCCATGGCCTCGCGAACCAGATCCTGCATGCGTTTCAATTCGTCGGCATCTGGCGGGCGGTCTGCGTAGCCCAGTTCGTGAATACGCACTGTGGTGGCACCAACAAATGAGGCGACATTGGTTGAAATACCTTTGTCTTGCAGAAATTGCAGGTACTCACCCAGCGTGGTCCAGTTGATATCGAACTTGATGTCACCCTGTTGTTGCAGGTATTCAGCCTTCATGCGGTCATTGAGCGGTCCCATGGATGTCCCTTCACCCATCACTTCCAGCGTCACGCCCTGGCGGATATCGCCCTGGGACCTGCCGTCTTCGATCAGTGATTCAGTGGCCCAGCTAAGCATGTTGATAAAGCCCGGTGCGACCGCAAGGCCGACTGCATCGATGGTTTGGGCGGCTGTGCCGAGCCCGGTTCCGATGGCGGCAATGCGATCACCCTGTACCCCGATGTCGGCGCGGTAGGGCTCGCCACCCAACCCGTCGTAAACCATGCCGTTGACCACCAACAGGTCAAATTGTGTGGCAGGGGTTGTTTCCCCGGTTGCAGTACCTTTGCAGGAAACCAGGGAAATACTGAGCAGGATCAGCAGGATGATTCTTTTTAGCATGGGGTTACCGTTTACTTCCAGGGGTGAGCTGGCTTGAATTGTACACGGCATCGTAGATACTACCGCAGTAAAGGCGCAGTAAAAGCCAGCCTGGCGCAGACCGCCTGGGAAAGCCGCAGGCGTTAGCCGCTCCAGAGTGCCGGGTGGTTATAATTTGTAGATTACCCCTCTGACCCAGATGAATTTCTGGTAAAATTATCACTCCAATCCTGCGATTTTTTGTCAAGTCAGAAAGGGTTCCCTGTTACAAAAACAGCCCCTATCGCTGGGAATCAAACCAATGGTCAACTGTTTCAGAATGTCCCGGGTTTCGCTGTTGGTGTACGTGTGCGCACTGATGCTGGCCATTACCATTCCCGCTACGGTGATGTCGGCACCACAATTGACGTTTCAGGCGGAGACACCCACGGTAACAGCTGGAATAATCACTAATCAGGATGGCAGCAAACAGGACATTCATCTTGACGGATTGCTCGATGAGCCTGCCTGGCAACGGGCGGGTGTGATTACGGACCTGGTTCAACAGGACCCACTGCCCGGCCAACCAACTCCGTTTACCACCGAGGTGCGGATACTGGTGGACAGCAGTGCGATCTATATCGGCTTTATCTCTCATGACCCTGAGCCTGCCGCTATTGCCATCCACTCCATGCAACGTGATGGCGACATGGCGGGTGATGATTCCGTAGCCGTGATCCTTGACCCCACATCTGCCGGGCGTCGCGGCTACTATTTCAAGGTCAATGCTGCGGGCGCACGGTTCGACGGACTGGTTTCCGGCCCGCAAGACCTGTCTGCTGACTGGGATGGAATCTGGGATGCGGCAACGCAGCTTACAGCCACGGGTTGGACCGCTGAAATACGCATCCCGGCGCAAACGCTGCGCTTCCATTGGGGGCAGGATCACTGGAGTTTCAATGTTCAGCGCTATATTGCACGCATACAGACCAACCTGCGCTGGAGCGGTATCAGTCTTGATGCAAGTTTCATCGACCTGCAGCGTGCCGGACAATTGAGTGGCATCGGAGGCTTGCGTCAGGGCAAGGGCTTGTCGATAAGTCCCTATGGCCTGGCAAGTGCAGAAAAAAATTATGCAAATGCCACACAGTCCAGCAATGTCGAGGTTGGTGGTAACCTGACCTGGAATTTCAGTGGTGATCTCAGCGGTTATCTGACCGTCAACCCGGATTTCGCCGAGACCGAAGTGGATACCCTTCGCGCCAACCTCACGAGGTTTCCGTTATTTTTCCCGGAAAAGCGTTCGTTTTTTCTCGAAGGATCAAATATTTTTAATTTCGGACCCGGTACGGACAACGATTTTATCCCCTTTTTCTCGCGTCGGATTGGCCTGTTTAACGGCGAGAAAATAGCGCTCCCAGGGGGCGTCAAGCTACTCGGCCGTATTGGATCATGGCAACTGGCGGGTCTGGCAGTGGCTGCAGAAGAAACCGATGTTACCGGTAAAACCACACTTTACTCGGCGCGTGTTACCTATGACGTCAATGAGAACCTGACCATAGGTGCAATCGGCACCCACGGTGACCCGGAGGGCATACGCGACAATACACTCGGCGGAGTGGATGTACTGTGGCGTACCTCCAGATTTCGTGGTAACAAGAATTTTGCAATCGGCGGTTGGGCTGCTGCCAGTTATGGCGATATTCCCAGCGACAGGGATACCCGTCAGAACACCGGTCAGAACATGGGTTGGGGTTTCATCGTCGATTTTCCCAATGACCTCTGGGGTATCACCCTTAAGGTCAAGGATTTTGGCAGCAATCTTGATCCGGCCCTGGGCTTCCTGCCGCGCCCCGGTACCCGCTGGTATTCGGGTGGTATAGTTTATCAACCGCGTCCAAAGAGCGGAACCTTTGCCTGGGTACGGCAGTTTTTCTTTGAGGTTTACCCGAGATATATCGAGGATGCCAATGGTCGCGCTGAGTCGTGGCGGATATTTACGGCACCACTCAATGTAAACACCCAGTCAGGTGATCAATTTGAGGTTAATCTCATGCCGAGTTTTGAACGCCTTGATGAGCCGTTTGAGATTGCCGATGGCGTGAGAATCCCGGTCGGCAGTTATAATTACATCCGCTACGGCGCTCAGGTGGAGTCGTCCAGCCACCGCGCCTGGCGCATAGGCAGCAGGGTTTGGTTTGGCAATTTTTTCACCGGCAGGCTGACCCAGATGAAAGCATTCGCCAGTTACGCCACACCGGCCGGCCACTTGCGACTGAAGATTGGTTGGGAACATAGTATCGGGCAGCTTCCCGAAGGGGATTTTACCCTCGATGTGGGGCGCGTTAACATCGTCTATGCCTTTACACCTGACCTGATCCTTTCCAGCAATATTCAATATAGTTCAGAATCCCATGCAGTCGGGGCCAATACGCGTTTTCGCTGGACCATTAAGCCCGGCAACGATCTTTTCATCGTCTGGAATCGTGACTGGCAACGGCTTTTCGGCGATGGCGACCTGCTTGATTTACAAACAACGGGTGACCAGTTGGTGGCCAAATTGCGCTGGACGTTCAGGATGTAGGCTCAGTCCGGTGGTGTCAGGCTGGGTACACGGTTGATCTCGGCATCGATATTCAGATATTTGACCACCAGTACCACCGTGTTCGGCGCCTGCATGGCCTGACGCATGCAGTGATTGATGGCATGGGTCACAGCTTCAAATTCACCACGAAGCTGGGTGCCAAGTTGATTGGTAACGATTTCGATTCCATCCTGTCGTCGTAAGGTTTTGATGAAAGCTATGATGGTGGGAATCGGCCCGTCTTTCAGCGGGTATAAACTCATGTCTGCAACAATTTTCATTGGCCATACTCCTCTTACTTTTTGCTCTGGTTTAAGTTCCGAACAGAATACGACACTACACGATCAGTTTAGATGGAGTGTCATCCTTTGAATTATGGCATTATTCGCCAACGCAGTTGGTCGGCCTGAAATATAAAGGTATAAAAATGAAATTGAAAATGAAACTCCACTGGCAAATCATTATCGGTCTGGTTGCCGGTGCGCTGTTTGGTATCTTTGCAGCGGTCAATCAACTAAGTGGCTTTACCAGCGACTGGATCACACCCTTTGGTACCTTGTTTGTTAATTTACTGAAGCTGATTGCGATGCCACTGGTGTTTGCTTCGCTGGTGACCGGTGTTGCTTCGCTCGCCGATGTCAGCAAGTTATCACGCATGGGTGGCAGAACCATTGGTATCTACCTGTTGACCACGGTCTTCGCCATCACCATCGGCCTGGTGGTGGTCAATGTGCTGCAGCCCGGCAAATCCATTCCACCGGCAGTGAGCGCTGATCTGCAGGCGTCTTACGTCAAGGAGGTGAAAGGACGTGCTGCGACCATAGAAAAAGTCAAAGACAGGGGGCCTTTGCAACCACTGGTTGACATCGTACCGCAGAATATTGTGGCTGCTTTCAGCGAGAACCGGCGCATGCTGCAGGTGGTGTTTTTTGCCCTGTTTTTCGGTGTCTCCCTGATTTTGATCCCCAATGAACATACCCGGGTGGTCAAGTCATTTGTCCAGGGCCTCAATGACATCATCATCAAGATGGTTGATCTGATCATGGTGATTGCTCCGATCGGTGTGTTTGCATTAATTGCCGGTACGATTACCGCGGTGGCGGGCAATAACATTGAATCGGTACTGAGCCTGCTGAGTTCTCTGGGCTTCTATACACTGGTTGTTATACTTGGCTTGCTGGTGCATGTGTTGCTGGTTTACACCACCATTGTGCACTTTTTTACCCGCTTCACCCTGAAGGAATTCTACAAAGGTATTGCGCCGGCACAACTGCTGGCATTTTCCACCAGTTCGAGCGCGGCGACACTGCCGGTGACAATGGAGTGCGTTGAAGAGAACCTGGGTGTCAAAAACGAAGTTGCATCATTCGTGCTGCCACTGGGTGCAACCATCAACCTGGATGGAACGGCACTCTACCAGGGCGTAGCCACGGTATTTATCGCCCAGGCACTGGGTATGGATCTGAATCTGACCGCCCAGTTGACCATTGTGCTGACCGCATTGCTGGCTTCAATCGGTACAGCACCCGTGCCGGCGGCCGGCATCGTCATGCTGGTTATCGTACTTGAATCCGTCGGCGTACCGTCCTCGGGTATTGCGCTCATTCTGGGTGTTGACCGGATCCTGGACATGGTGCGAACAGCGACCAATGTAACCGGTGACGCCGCCGTGGCTGTGCTGGTGGACGCAGCCGAAACGCGGGCGTCGGCGAAACAAGCACAAGCAGCCTGACGGCGACAGATCGTTGCGGAGGAAACATGGGAAGCGTCTTCTATCGAAACCCGTTACAGGACTACCCGATGGTCGTGCGCGGTGAAGGTGTCTATCTCTACGATGCGGACGGCAAACAGTATCTTGACGGCAGCGGCGGGGCGGCTATTTCCTGCCTTGGGCATGGTAACCGGGTTGTTATTGATGCCATCAAGGCGCAGGCCGAAAAGCTGGCCTTCGCCCACACGATGTTTTTTACCAATCAGCCCCAGGAAGAACTGGCAGAAAAGCTGGCTGCCCGTTTTGATGCGGGCCATGCCGATAAGCGTGATGCGCGGGTTTATTTTCTGTCGGGTGGTTCAGAGGCGAATGAAACCGCGATCAAGCTGGCGCGCCAATACTGGTTATCACAGGGCTTTGATAAGAAGTACCTGGTGATCAGTCGCCGGCAAAGCTACCACGGCAATACGCTGGGGGCACTATCGGCCTCCGGGAACCTGGCGCGGCGTAAGGTCTATGGCCCCTTGCTACACGACTGGCCAAAAGTTGATCCCTGCTATGAATATCGCCACCGGCGGGCAGACGAATCTGAACGCGAATACGGCGCAAGGGTTGCCGGCACGCTTGAAGATGCGATTTTATCCGCCGGTGCCGAAAACGTTTCGGCTTTCATAGCTGAATCAATTGTGGGTGCTACGCTGGGTGCGGTGCCGGCTGTTGAGGGTTATTTTCGGACCATCCGGGATATCTGCGACCGCCACAATGTGTTGCTGATCCTGGACGAAGTGATGGCCGGTTGCGGGCGATCCGGTACCTACTTTGCTTTTGAACAGGAGGGGGTGACACCTGATATCGTTACCCTTGCCAAGGGGTTGGGAGGGGGTTATCAGCCTATTGGTGCCGCCATCGCACGGGGTTTCATCCACGCGGGAATCGTTGATGCGTTCGGTGCGTTTGCGCATGGCCACTCCTATGTCGGGCATGCCACAGTGGCGGCCGCGGGCCTTGCAGTGATGCAGGTTCTGGAAGAGGAGCACCTGTTGGAAGCTGTCAGGAACACCGGTGAATTATTAAGAAATCGCTTGCGGGAGGTATTTGCGGGGCATGCTTACGTTGGAGATATTCGCGGTCGCGGCCTGCTAATCGGGATCGAACTGGTCGAAGATCGTGCCACCAAATCAGGTATCCGCAGGGAACTCGGCTTGCCTGGTGCCCTACGTACGGCCGCCATGGAAAATGGGCTGATCTGCTACCCGGGCGGTGGTACAGCGGGTGGGGATGATGGTGCCCACATCCTGCTGGCGCCTCCGTTTATCTATCAACCACAGCATATTGATGAACTGGTTTCCAAGCTGGAAAAAACACTGCAGCAGGTGAGCTTCGTATAAAACCCCGGCTGCAACATTGAATCAGTGGTCCTCCATCGGCACGTCCCAGGTCTTGATGATCAATGCCAGGGTCATATACATGCCAACCGTCACGATGATATCGAGTTGTTGCTGCGCACTGAAATGCTGACGCACTTCTGTAAGCGTATTGTCTGTGATGCATAAATTATCGTGGCAATCATCTGCAGCAGCCAGCAGGGCCGCTTCATCCGCCTGCCAGCCTGCAGCAGCAGCACCCGCCCGGACCCGATCAATCTCTACCCTGGCCAAACCGGCCAGCAGGCCACGTTTTACATGATGATGCCACTCGTAATCTGCCTTGCAATTATGTGCTGTACGCAGGATCAGCAACTCACGTTGTCTTGCCGATAATGCACTATGGGCGATTACGTGATTTCGGAATGGCATCCATGCTTTCAGCAGGGCCGGATGGTGTGCCATCATGCACTGGATATTTAAAGGAACGCCAAGGAAAGATTGGATCTCATTCAGTTCAGCGGGCCAGTTTTCCGGGTTGAGAGGCTGCATTTCGTTTCTCCAGGCTATGATATTGCTAAAAAACCAGCCATAGTTCCTAAGAATTTTAAGTAAGATTCTTATGCAAATTTGCTTTTCAGGTGTGCTATGCTTGCCGACAACAAAATTTTAACATAACCATATTTTTTGTGGTTTCTTCAAAGTCAGCCAATGTTCATCAGTTTTACGGCAATTCTAAAGCCGGACCGGTGATGGGCTGTTCATGTTAGGTGGGAGGTTTTAATAAAGTGAAGATTAACAGTAAGATGTTGACGGGCTTTTATACCGTGGCCCTGTCATTGGCGTTTTCCACGCCAATACTGGCCGCAGATACGGCGCAAGCCGGGAGCGCGCAGAAAGTCAAAGATGCACAGAAGACCGAGCAAGCCAGGGTCACGAAGCTGAGCCAGTCAAGTGATGCCGAACAGCCGGAAGATAACGATACTGTGCTGGAAGAAGTTATTACCACCGGCACGCGTAGCATCAAGCCGCGCTCTGCCGCAGACTCTCCGGTGCCGGTTGATGTGCTCTCCGGCAGGGAATTCACCGCCTTTGCCGGAACGGCGGATCTTACGGACAACCTGAAAAACCTGGTGCCGTCCTATACCGCAACTCCAGCCACCGGTGACGGCAGCGCTTTTGTGCGCCCGACGTCATTGCGAGGCACCGCACCTGATCAGGTGCTTATACTGGTGAACGGCAAGCGCAGACATCGTTCTGCCCTGGTGCAGTTTTTTGCTCCGGCCGCCGGTAACGGCGCGCACGGCGTGGATATTGGAATGCTTCCCGGTATCGCTGTTAAGCGGGTTGAAGTCCTGCGCGACGGTGCCGCATCACAGTATGGTTCGGATGCAATTGCCGGCGTGATTAACTTCATCATGAAAGATGACAACGAAGGCGGAGAGTTCATACTGCGATATGGGCAATATTATGAAGGCGAATACGCTGGCAAATTCGCAGCAAATGCCGGTTTCAGCCTTGGCGACAGCGGGTTTATCAACTTGAGCCTGGAGTACGTCGACAACCAGGCCCTGTCCCGCGGTATACAAAGAACTGCTGACGTTGCAAAATTGCTCGCTGCGGGCGTTGATCCCGCTCTAATTGGCGCAGATACACCGTTTGGTGACGCGCCACTGTTGCAGACCTGGGGTCGCCCGGAAACCAGTGGAACCCGGTTCTTCATGAATTCCGGCTACGACATCAGTGACACCGCACACGCTTACCTGTGGGTCAGCTATGCGAACACCGACGGTCGTTATCGCTTCTTTTATCGTAACCCGAACCATTCAAGCCTCGCACCTTTGCGTGCCATGGGTTATACCGGACTGCCGGCCGGGTTCACGCCATTTCTTGATGGTGCCCAGGATGATGTTTCTATCGTCGCCGGGGCCAAGGGCGAGTTTTCAAGCGGTATGACCTATGACTTCAGTGTCGGTTACGGCAGAAACAAACTGGACTATTTTCTGAACAACACAGTCAACCCGGCACTCGGTCTGGATGATGCCGGAAATATCCCGCAAATGGATTTTGATGTGGGTGGATACAAGCAGGCAGAATTAAACCTGAATGCTGATTTCGCCTACGCGGTCACCGATGCCGTCAACCTTGCCTATGGTGCAGAATGGCGCGAAGAGACCTATACCGTGAAAGCAGGTGAGCCCAATGCATATCTGGGTCCGGGTTCCAGCGGTTTCAAAGGAATCACACCTCAGGATTCCGGTTCGTTCTCCCGTTACAACACGGCCCTGTATGCAGATTTGGAGCAGGACGTCAGTGATGCATTTCTGTTGCAGTATGCCTTGCGTTATGAGGACTTCTCTGATTTTGGCAAGACGCTTAACTATAAGATTGCCGGGCGCTACCGGATCAATGACAGCTTCGCGCTCCGCGGCGCTGCATCAACCGGTTTCCACGCACCGACGCCTGGACAGGCCAACGTACGTACAACCATCACGACATTCGATGGCACCACCGGCCTGCAGGTTGAAGAGGGTTTGGTACCTTCCACTGACCCGCGTGTAGCGGCAGTGGGCGGAACCGCACTCACAGAAGAAACCTCGATCAACTACAGCTTTGGTTTTACCTCTGAACTGTTTGAGACCACAACGCTGACCGTTGATGTATACCAGATTTCAGTCAGTGACCGTATTTATCGTACGGGTGATATCCCGGTACCCAGTACCGGCCTGGGCCCGGCCGCTTCCATTTCGTTTTACACGAACGCATTGAGCGTGAGGTATCGGGGTGTCGATGTCGTAATGAATTCGAATACAGAGTGGTCTGGTGGCGCCAATACGGTCTGGACGTTCGCGTATAGCTATAATGAGATTGCTGTTACCGGCCAGAAGCAGGTTAACGGAGTTAATCCTGTCAATGATGGTCTGGTAGAAGACATCGAGAACAACTACCCGAATCACCGTTTTGTATTGACCGCCAATACTTACTTTTCGGATAAGTGGAACTTGTTGGTACGGGCAAACTACTACGGTACGCATTGGGATGAGCGTGGTCGCATTCATGCCGCTGTCAACCCCAGCGCCAAGATTGGTCAAACCATCTATTTTGACACAGAGCTGGGCTTCCAGATGACCGACCACGTCCGGCTTGCTGTCGGTGGGGTTAATATCTTCAACAGCTTCGTCGATACGATTGGCCCACCGAATGCCAATCGCCTCAGCGTTGGTTTGCAGTACCCACGCCGCAGCGCCGCCAACTACGAAGGCGGGGCCTGGTATCTGAAGGGTACCTATAGCTGGTAAGTGCCTGCTTGAGGCTTTAGAAACAGAGGCGCGATCATTTGATCGCGCCTTTTTCTATGGTGTTAATTGTTAGTCCAACCGCTTGCTGAAACGCATGATTGCCAGCGTCATCAGCACGACAATGAATAGTCCGAGGATCATTAATTCCCCCACAAGTTCCTGCAGGCTGGCACCCCGCAAAACAACACCTCGAATCACCCGAATGAAATGTGTCAGGGGTAAAAATTCTGCAATTATCTGTGCCAGGTGCGGCATGCCTGCAAATGGAAACATGAAGCCGGACAGCAGGATGGACGGCAGCAACACAAAGAATGCCAGTTGCATGGCCTGGAACTGGGTACTCGCAAACGTGGATATAACCAGTCCGAGCGCCAGGTTGGTAACAATAAACACCAATGTCACTACGAACGTATCCAGCAGGGTACCACGCATGGGTACTTCGAAAAGATAATAACCGAGCAGCAAGATCAGGCCGGCCTGCGCCAGGCCGATCAGAACATAAGGTGTAATTTTGGCCAGCATCAGTTCCGGTATTTTCACCGGCGTGGTTATCAGCAGTTCCAGGTTGCCGCGTTCACGCTCCCGGACAATGGCCACAGCGGTGAACAGTATCATGGTCATGGTCAGTATGACACCGATCAGCCCCGGTACGGTGTTAACCGGTGAGCGCCGTTCAGGGTTGTAGTAAGTCCGGACTTCCATTACGGGTGGCCGGTCATTATAGGGGGATGTTCTGGACCGCTGTACCACCTGCGCGAGTTGGGCGGCGGCACCCTGTACCACGGTATCGGAGCCGTCTACCAGCAACTGCATCGCGGAACGGTCGGCTTGTTGCAGGCGACGGTCAAAATCCGGTGGAATGTAAATACCCACGTTAATTTCCCCCCGGCGTAACAATTGCCGCAGTTCCTCGGCATCAGCGGCCTGGGCGACCATTTTTATAATCTGAGTTTGTGCCATATCCATCACTATCTGGCGGGAAGCTGAGGTACCTGACATGTCAGCGACGGCCGCGTCCAGATCGCGCACATCCATGTTGATCGCATAGCCAAACAGCAACAACTGGAGAACGGGGATACCGACTATCATGCCAAAGGTCAGCCGGTCACGACGTAACTGGCGGACTTCTTTCCAGACGATGGCAAGCACCCGTTGTAATGATTTCATAGCGTATCCACCTGCGTACGGGTGGCAGCGACAAACACATCCTCCAATCCCGGCCTGGCAATATTGCAGTGTATTAAACTCAGACCTGCCTGCTTGATTGCATCACTGACGGCTTTTTCCGGTGTGGCCTGATCAATGGCGACCATGACGCGTAACAGTTGGCCTACCTGGGTAGAGCTGTGGACAAAAGATAGCTGTTCAAGCATTTTGCCGACCTGGCGTGGCTGATCAGATTCGACGGTGACAATGCTTGCGTCAATCCTTTCCCGCAGTTCAGCGGGGCTGCCTTCGGCCATCAATAAACCCTTATCCAGTATCGCCAGCGCATGGCACCGCTCCGCCTCTTCCATATAGTGAGTGGAAACCAGGATAGTCGTACCTTCATCGACAAGGTCGAACAAGGCCTCCCAGAATATCCGGCGGTTCACCGGGTCAACCGAACTGGTCGGTTCGTCCAGAAAAAGCAGTTCCGGGTTGTGTAATGTAGCTGCGGCCAACGCCAGACGTTGCTTCTCACCCCCACTGATCTCGCTGGCTCTTTTTTTTAAGAAACTGGTCAACTTGTAGCGTTCAGCAGACAGTCCGATCCTGTGCCGCTTGAATTTTCGATCGAGGGTGTAAATGTCGGCAATAAATTGCAGGTTCTCTTCGATGGTCAGGTCGTCGAACAGGGAAAAGCTTTGTGTCATATAGCCCACCTTTAAACGTAGCGCCTCGGCTTCGTCTGGAATGGAGTAACCCAGCACATTGATATCACCGGACGTGGGTGTGAGCAGTCCGCACAACATACGGATGGCAGTGGTTTTCCCTGATCCGTTGGGACCCAGAAAACCGTAGATCCGGGAGCGGGGAATCTCCAGGTTCAGTGATTGCACCGCCTTCACCTGACCAAAGTCCTTGCATAGATTACGCGCATGTATCGCCAGTTCAGTCATTGCCGGGTTCTTTTCGCCGATAGATCAGTCACTGGACAGCGCACTGGCCGGGAAATCTGCTTCAAGCGGCACACCTGATGGCAGGGCATCAGCATCCGGCAGGGCAATTTCTGCCAGGTAGCTCAGCCGAGAGCGGTCGTGCTCGGTCAGCGCGAAATATGGGGTAAAAGTGGCATCCGCCGACACCCACCGGACAGTTCCGGTAAATGCTTGGCTTTCACCGTCGATTTTGACAGTGAGCCGCTTGCCCGGTTGTACTGAAGTCCGCAACGGCTCCGGGACATAAATGCGGGCGTATGTTCTGGCGGCATCCAGTATCACGGCAACCGTTGCACCTGGCTGTGGGCGTTCACCTAGCTGGTACAGGCGTTTGTCAAGCATACCGTTGACGGGTGCGTAGATTTTAAGGCGCTCAAGATCCAACTCATACTGGCTGACCCTGGCTTGTGTTGCTGCAAGCGCGGCTATCGCCTGGTTCAGTTCTTCAACGGTAGTGCCGTTTAACAGTTTTTCCAGAGATTGGCTTGCTGCCTGTTCTGCTGCTGAAGCAGTTTTCCAGCGTGTAATTGCGGAATCCAGAGTGGACTGATTAGAGAGATCACGGGCAAAAACTTCTTTGGCACGCACGAGGTTCGCTGCAGTGTTCCTGGCTGAAGCCTGTGCAGATTCCAGTTGCGCGCGGGCTTCACGGATTGTTTCGGGTCGGGGACCGCGTTGCAGTTCCGCAAGCCGCGCCGCGGCCTGGTCCCTCAAGGCGGCTTGTTGCGCCAGCACCCTTTCCAGCCTGGCAGGATCCTGTTCGAGGATAAGGTCACCCACTTTCAGCACCTGGCCATCCTGAACGTGAATTGCGATGATGGGTTCGCTGCTTTCTACGCTGACCTCAACCCGGTCGCGCTCCAGTGTTCCAAGCATGTAGGTTTCTTCAGCATCGTTACAGGCGGTCAGTGCGAACAATAAAACTGCTATCGAGCCTATTTTGTACATCATGCTGCCATGCCTCGTTTGAATAGATCTGCAACACATTTTATGAGCGTAGCTGTGCCGTCGGCCTCGAAGTTGATGCCGAGTACGGGTTCAGCCAGTGGCCGGGCGACAAATGGGAAGAAACACACCGCCAGCACCATCAGGGCCGAGTAGGCCGGATCAATATCGGCACGTAATTTTCCGGCCCTTTTTTCCCGCTCCAACAATGCCGGCAGGGCACCGCCAAGCTGTGGTGCAAGGTTCTCAAGAAAGTACGCCTGCATTTCGCCACCGGGCAGAAAGACTTCCCTTACCAGCAGGTGCGGTATGTTCGGTTGTTCTGCTGCCATGGATATCAGCAGGCTCGCTATGTCCTCAACAGAGGCCTCTTTTTCGTACTTTAGCGCGGCCAGGGCAGCAACCATTGGTTTGAGCGAGCGCTCAATGGCAGCCCGCAGCAATTCGTGCTTGTTGCCGAAGTAATAGTGCACCAAAGCAGGGTTAACACCGGCAGCATCCGCGATGCTTCTGATGGACGAACCTGCGTAGCCATGGTTCGTAAACAGATGCTCTGCAGCATTAAGTATCAGTGCTTTGAGGTCTTGATAATCGGTGTCGGCCGGCCGGCCACAGGGCCGGTCTGATGAATGTTTCGTTTGTTGCATCTTGATATATTAATTAAACAGTTAATTAAATACAAGGAATATCCTGTGGAGTATCCTGTTTTTCTTTTTCAGGGCGCCGCTTATTGATTGCCTGTTGATTTTGCAGAGGAGTCTGTAAAATTGACACCGATGAGTAGCGCAGGCAAAACTGGATTAAACCGGACACTTTCGGTCGCGCCGATGATGGATGGGTAGTATTAAGTATATGTATCAAATAGATAGGTAGTTACATGTGCAAATAGTGTGCAATGAACCCGAATTTGTCTCCCAATGCTCTATGCCAAATAATATCGTAAGGTATTGAAATAAAGCCCCTTTAATTAGGGGTTTTATTTTGTACCACCATTGTACCCACTTCAGCATACCCATGCTTCTGGACAGATCTCCTATAAGAATTGTCCAGAATTACCTTCATACAGACGGGGTGAGAATAATTGCCAAACAGCCTGCTTCATACTGATAGAACGTCCATTTTGAAAGCCATGGCAGACTAGAACTTAAAAAAGCCTCGTCTCCCGTTATGATTGCATATATTCTCACATCTGTTTGTCGTTCGTAATCGACATAAGCTTCAAATCAGCCAGTAGACAAACTGACCCTAGGGGATTTTTTGTGGATGTCACTGAAAAACTAGTAAGGGCACTCGGAAAACCTGACACAGTGCTTTTCATTGGTTCTGGGGTGTCCTGTAGTGCTGGGTTACCGAATTGGCCTGATCTACTTGAATCGTATTCTACATTTTGTGTTGGAATTGGTAAGGATGTAGCCGGGGCAAACGATCATATTCGTCGAGGAAATTTAAGCGAAGCTGCAAGCTATTTGGATGCACAACTGAATCCTTGCGAACGAACACAATTCTTTGACCAACAGAAGTCATTGCAAGATGCCCAACCCGGGACTCTTCACGATCGAATAATGGCATTCGGTCTGACTTGCTTCATTACTACTAATTACGATGAGCTTATTGAAAAATCATTTGCCCAGGCAAATCCTGGCGAGTCTCTTGATGTTGTGACTAACGATGACAAGCAATTACTTGCGAGGATCCAGTCAAATTCCGCTCAGAATTTTGTCTACAAGTACCACGGAGATGTAAGCGACACAGAATCAATAGTCCTCACGTCGATAAGCTATGCAAGGATTATGCATACCCTGCCTATTGTCAGCGATACCATAAGTACTCTTCTGAAATCTCGATCGGTAGTTATGTTGGGTATGGGGTTACAGGATCCTGACCTCGATTTCATACTAGAACAATTAACGCAGAGATATGGTGGCACGATCGAAAATATTTTTTCGATCAATCCGAATGTGGATGATATTGAGCGAGGTGTAATTAAGAATTCAAAAAGCATTGACGTCATCTCGTACCCGTCCAGTAATGGCGACCATTCTGCACTTGAAGACGTACTTGCTTCAATTTACAAAAAAGTCAGTGATATGAAGGAAGAATCTGAGCCAAGAACTTCATTAAGTGCTGAAGAAAACCAAGTACACCGTGAGTTCACGCCAGAGAATATATCAGAGCGAATAGATCTAATTGCGCCGGATGACGCTCTGCTCCGCAGGAAGATATTAAGTGCTTGTCACTGGAATCCGCTAAACAGTCGAGATGGTCTTTTTGAAGCTGTCGAAAAGTTGAAACCGGATGTTGACTCAGAATCCTTCGAGCGGAACTACAAGTGGCTTGCCCATGAGGGAATACTGCGGTTTTCATCGGGAATAGTATTCCCAGTTGACAAAGACTTTATCTCTGCCGTTGCAGCTCAGTACATGGGTGATGCAGAGATATTGTTAGCAGGAGCGGATGATGAGTGAATCAGTTCGAAAGTCGGTGTTGGAGAAGCTGGCCAACATGGAAGGTGGAGAGGCAGACTCTCTATTGGAGAAAGAGTACTCCAACTTAATGGAGATTCTGACGAACTCTAATGAATTTACAAAATTGGATCATGGACTGGATCTGTTATCTATATTTGTACACCGGATGCCTGAAAAGGCAAGCAAGGACATCATTGATTTTGTTGACTCCGTAGGACGTGTGGATTTGGTTGTTCCTGGAGGTTTTGTTTCAGACGAGTACTTTTCCATTGAAAAAATTCAAGTTAACGCTGTAGGGCTATTGTCTCAGCTGAGATATCTTGCTCCTGATACGGTGATTGATGGCCTGTTCAAATTTTGCGACTCTGAAGTCGAAAAAATTCGAGTTGCCGCTGACAAACATCTTGGTGAACTGGCGAACATCGACTTAAACGTGTTCACTAAAATTGGTGTTCAACCACAGCTAATGCTTCTTGGAAAACTTGAAACGCTTTCCCAAGTAAAAATTAAACAACAAGGTTCAACAATACTCAATATTCTGAGGGAATTTCTTGCTTCCAATATAAGTGGCTATCGTTGGGACTATAAGAAAGTAACAATTTCCAGTGGCGCCATCCCGGCTGGAGACGATATCAGAACGCTACGGAACAGGTCAATCCAACTTCTAAAGCAGATTTATTTTTATGACAATGCTGTTAGCTGGCAGAAACAGGTTATAAGTTCACTTAATGAGGCAACCTCAACCTATTCGCAACATGGGATTGACGATTATTCTCTTGAAATGATCAACAATGACACTTTGGTTGTTCTCCGGTTTTACAGGTCACTGCTTAGTGGTGCAGATCTACAGATCGTGCAAAAAATTGAGCACAATTCCTATTGGGATTTCTACAGATCCACTTCTGGTCAGGTATCTGAGGAAGCACTAAAAATCGAGCATGAAATATCTCAAATGGAAGAGTACAAGATATATCGTGATCTAGTAGGCTTTGAAGGGGTTTTTGTCGATTGGCAAGAGTCGCTGTCGTCAAGCAATCCTGACAGGATATTGAATTCTGAAGAGCGCAGCAAACGTGCAGAGAAGTGGGTTGCCAGTGTCAATAATAACAATTTCGCTGATTGGGAAAAGAGAGTAATTCTATTCTGCCGTACTGAGTCGCGAGACCTGGCAACATTTCCAACCTTCTATCGGTTTATGGAACGGCTAGCCAACCTTCAACCTCAGAGCACATTAAGACTGGTCACTGGAAGGTATGAGGAAATTGAACCAGTTCTAATATCCACTCTACGAGGTCTTTGGAACTCCCAACTCAGAGATGAACTCCGCCAGGTAATGAGTGACTGGGTGCAAAAGAATCTAAATATCTTCTCTTGTTGTCGCCTGTTTCGTTCTGTTGCCGAAATTGACAAAGAACTCTTCCAGAAAATCACTGATAAATCGATTGCCACGAACAATACCGCTGTTTTGACAGAGATCGTTTTGGTCATCATGGACCGATTCGATCAGTTTGGTGCTGAGCAATTGAGTTCCAATTTTGAGGCCACAATTGAGCAACTTACAGCTCTCAAAGATACGGACTGGGCAAGTCAATGTGGGTTTTTTGCTCAAAAAGGAGGATTCCCTAATTCCCTGACCGGATCGGAAAGGAAAGTGGTTTTCACCAACCTCTTACAGGCAAGAGAAATTGATTACGGCACTGAAGAAATGCTCGAGCAAGTTGGGAAAGCAGATTATCGAGGCTTGGTTAACTTCTTTGGACGACGACTGGAGATTGAAGAAGGACTAGGTCCGAGGAGTGACTATAGTGCCATTCCATTTAAGTTCCATAACCTCGACAAGGTACTTTCAAAGCATCCAGATGTATTGTTTTCCAAAATTTTGGGTTGGTATGACGGGAACTACAGCATGTTCATTTTCAAAGGTGCGAAACTATTAGCAAACTCGTTCCCAACCTTCACAGACGAGTTAGAAGTCGAGCTTGTCAAGCAAGTCGAGGATGGGAACGAACGCGAGCTAGAAGTTGTATTGGCTGTGTTGCGAAATTATCGAGGAGAGACATCCACATATCGAGTCTGCCAAGCTCTTGTAAAGAAGTTACCGAGGAATCACAAATTACTGGATGGAATACGTATTGCATTAGCCCAAACCGGTATGGTAAGTGGCGAATATGGTTTCACTAAGGCATTTGAGCAAAAAGCTGAACAAATGAAGAGTTGGCTGCAGTCGGACGACTTGAAGGTTCGTGAATTTGCACAAGATTTCATTAGGTCGCTTAATGAAGACGCAGAGCGTGAACGGATCCGTGCTGACCAGGAAATTGAGTTACGGAAATTTAAATATGGCGTTGATGAGTCAGAGTCATGAGGATTGATCCATCCGTTTCCAATTCCCTACCTGGGATTGGATGACTAATGGTTTACGAAGCTATTCGGCAATTACGTCTAATTCTACGTTTATTGCTGACTCAAGCTCTTCGTATTCGTCATTCAACTCCATATCCAAGTGGATTGCTGTTTGTCTTAAGCAATCTAACCCGATACTCGCGTTAATTACAAACTCGGTGGAAGTGATCACATCCTTATGACCGACTCTTATCGACGTACCCTCATCGTGGGGGCCAAGCTGATGGTTAACTGCAGAAATCAGTGAAGCCGGATGTGAATAGGAACTGAGCAACCGATAGGTTATGTACTCATCGGCTTTATTTCCAATCCGCGCCAAGTCAAAAATACTTGATCCTTTACCCTCAAATTCCTTTTTTCTTTCAATTAAGTCATCGATTTGCGCCTGAATGTTTGTTCCGTCTTTCATCGTTTCATGGCCGTTTCCCAGAAGACCACGAAATTCCTTAGTACTTTCTTTTAAGTAGGCATGCTTCATTACTTCAAACGCTTGCTTTGGATCTTCTGCGATAGCAGCCAGACAGTAGCTTGTCTCTAACGCGGAGCGCATTACCGTAAATGCTGCCAGCAAATCGCCGTGCTTTAACAGTCTGTGCGCTGCGCTGACACATTCCTGTGCGCGGGAATAGTGGGCAGCAGCAGTCAATTGGACAGCTTCATTCTTAAACGTTAGGATTTCAAAATACCGGTCCATCAAGTCACGGACTCTAGCGCTTAGGCCATTACCGGGTTCTGTAGAAGGAAGTAATACAACTTTGATTTTCATTTTTTTAACGACTAATCCCGCTTCTTGTGAGAATGATTAAATAGGGCTGAATGGGTCATTGCTATGGTGACTTCACTGTCTATGAATACATCTTGCTATTACATTCTGTTTACTATTGCATTCTGTCAGAATTGCAACTACAAAACCTTAATAAACTGGAGCAGTCATGTCTGAACTTGTAGGCGTGGAACATAGGATTTACAAAAGAGCATTGTCCAACAGATTGGCTATAGCAGTAGGTAGTGGTTGTTCTCCGCCCGGCTTCTCAATTCCTGAAATTTTGGATGTGCTGAAACAAAAGTTTCCAGACCACAAAATTAATGCTGAAAATCCTTACTACATTTGGGATCAATTCATTGATGCTCTTTCAGAAGAGATAGGGAAGAAAGCAGTCGTAGAAGAAATTTTGCGAATTGTAGGCGATGCGTATTCCGGCGATCATGAACACCGATTCCGGTTCATCGTGAACACCTGATTTCTCAACGCATCACGAAGTTCCTTTTTAACTCAGGTG
>QIKV01000057.1 GCA_003233115.1 Oceanospirillales bacterium | reverse complement strand
CCAGAACAGGTCGCCAGTGGTCCATCAAGGCCTGATACAGGCCGTAAAAACGGGCCCAGTCTTCTGTCGACAAGGCAAGCACCGGCCCGGCAAACCAGGTGCGGATGCAGGAGGCGAGTGTCGCCAGCGGCTCGCGTCTCACATGGATGATATGTGCACGTGGGAAAACCAGGCGAATATAGGGTATCAGGGCGAAATTGGTCGGCATCTTGTCGGTGATTCGAATGGTTTCGCTATTAATTTCATTCATGCGTCGCAAGTACTCATTACCGGCTCGCTTCCAGACCTCCGGATGGGTGCTGTCGATGGCTTCGGCCACTGAGCTTGCCTGTTTTGGGGCCGCTGTGACCAGCCCGCGCAGCAGGTCGCCCCAGAAGATGTGCTCGCCCGTCGCATAAACATCGGGGTGTGCAGCAAGAATCTGTTCTGTCAATGTGGTACCTGAGCGCGGCATACCGATAATAAATACCGGACGGTCAGATATATTGCCTCTGCCACGGAGGCGTTCGACCACTTCGGCGGTCAGGTCGTTAATAACGGCCCTGGCCCCATTCTGCTTGGCCGCGATGTTCATGGTGCCCGCGACCGCCTGCTGAGCATTGGCTTGTCGATAGACATCAAAGGCTTCACCGTAGCGCTTGTCCCGCTCCAGCAGGCGCGCGCGGGCGTAGCAAAGACCGTTGTGCTCAACACTGCCGATGCTTCGCTGCGCCAGGTGGGCCTCGACGGCGTCGAGCCCTCCAATCTCGTCACCGTCCCCGCGCATCACCATGGAAAAGATTGCATCAACGTGGTCAGGTATGTGTTTAAGGACGTGTAAATTGGCCGTCCTGGCAGCCGCAAAATCACCAAGATGGGAAAAAGCGCGTGCATGGGCCATGACCAGGTCCATGTCCTGTGGCCAGCGCGTGACGGCCTGATCAAACAGCTTCAGCAGATCGGTATAAGCCTCCAACTGCTCAAGGACAAATGCCAACTCATTGACCAGTTGCTTATTATCGGGCTGCAATTTACAGGCCTGTTCCAGGTCCTTGCGGGCGGCACCCAGCCGCATACTTTGCAGGTTCAGTTGGCCGTGCAGCAGCCAGGCATCTGCCGCCTGCGGAAATTGCTGAATTGACTGATCAGACAGGGCCAGGGCGCGACTGGCATCGCCCTGGGCACGCGCAGCACGGGCTGCGGCGATTAATGTTGCGACGCTGTGCATGAGTCGTCAGCACGCTCAACCAGGGTCAGGATGTCGTAGACCGCGACCGTTTCATCCCGTTGATTCTTGACCTCAACATCCCATACAACCACGCCGCTCGCCCGGTCTTCATCAGGACGTTTGGCCTTCCAGATTTTCTGCTTGGCGGTCAGCCGCACCTGGATGGTATCGCCAATGCCAACAGGCTCGATAAAACGCAGGTTTTCGAGGCCGTAATTGGCCAGTACCGGACCGGGTGCCGGGTCAACAAACATGCCGGCGGCGGCTGAAATAATGAAGTAGCCGTGCGCGACGCGTTTTTTAAATAATGAGTCTTTGGCCGCTACTTCATCAAAGTGGGCGTAGAAATGGTCACCCGATATGCAGCCAAAATTAACAATGTCTGCTTCAGTTACCGTACGCCGGTGCGTAATCAGTGTCGCCCCGATTTCCAGCTCGTCAAAAGTTTTTCTGAACGGGTGTATGGGTCCGGTTTTAAGCGTCGCGCCGGTGGTGAATTGCCGTGTGATCGCGGTCAGCATATCCGCTGACCCCTGGACAGCGGTGCGTTGCATATAGTGCTTGATCGCGCGACTGCCACCCAGTTCTTCACCGCCGCCGGCGCGACCGGGGCCACCGTGAACCAATGGCGCCAGGGGCGAACCGTGGCCAGTGGATTCTTTCGCGCAGTCGCTGTTCAGAACCAGTATACGGCCATGCCAGGCGGCTGTGCCCAGCACGACTCTGGCGGCTTCACCCTCATCGGCTGTGACCAGCGAACCCACCAGGCTGCCGCGGCCCATCCTGGCCAGCTCAATGGCTTCGTCCGTGCTCCTGTACGGCAGGATGGTGCTGACGGGCCCGAAGGCCTCGACCGAGTGCACTTCGTCTGTTGCAAACGGCTTGTCACAGTACAAAAGGGTGGCGGGGAAAAACGCACCTTTGTCACGGTCGGCACCGACAACATCGAAATCACGTTTTCCACCGTGGACGATTTCACTGTTGTCGGCCAGCCTGTCGACAGCTTCCCAGACATCTGCAACCTGGTCTGTACCGACCAGCGAGCCCATCCGCACCCCCGCGGCTGACGGGTCGCCGACCGGTATGTTTTGCAGGCGTGTCCGGAGTGCTTCCAACACGGCCTCAACGTGATCCCCGGGTACAATTGTGCGGCGGATGGCGGTGCACTTCTGGCCGGCCTTGACAGTCATTTCCTGCGCCACTGCCTCGACGAACAGGTCGAATTCGGGGGTTCCGGGTGCAGCATTCGCACCCAGGATAGAGCAATTCAGGGAATCGGCTTCCAGATTGAACGGAATGCTGTTGGCAACGATATTGGGATGGCTTTTGAGCATGCGCCCGGTCGATGCTGAACCGGTAAAAGTCACGCTGTCCTGTTCATCCAGATGCTCGAACAGGTCGCCGGTGCGGCCGCATATCAGCTGTAGGGAGCCCTCGGGCAGCAGGCCGGACGCAATGATCTCCCTGACCATGGCCTCGGTCAGATAACACGATACCGTGGCTGGCTTTACAATCACCGGCACCCCGGCGATAAGACTGGGTGCGATTTTCTCCAGCATACCCCAGCAGGGAAAGTTAAAGGCATTGATATGTAGCGAGACGCCATGTTTCGGAGTGAGGATATGCCGACCGACAAATGTACCCCTGGCGGACAGTTGCTCGGTATTGCCCTCGACCGCAAAGGTCTCATTCGGCAGTTCGCGCCGTGCAATACCGGAATATGCAAATACGGTGCCGATACCGCCTTCGATGTCCACCCAGCTATCTGCACGGGTAGCCCCGGTTTTGGCTGAGATGGCATAAAACGCCTGCTTTTTATCCAACAGGTGCCTGGCCAGTGCCTTGAGCATGTTGGCACGTTCGTGAATGGTCATCTGCCGCAGTGCCGGGCCGCCCCGGTTGCGTCCATGGTCCAGCATGTCGGCGAAATCGAGCCCCTTACTGCTTACCCAGCCGATCGATTCAGCGTTGATGGCATTGCGAACTTCCACACCGTCGTCGCTGCCGGCCGTCCAGGTGCCACACGCATAACTTTCAATTTTCATTCAGAATCTCCGAAGTGGGCAGGGCCATACGCTCAATAGATGCTCCGATCAGGACCAGTTTTCCAGCGTGCTGACCAATTCTGTCAAAAAAGCGTTGGTTTGGAAACCATCTACTACCCGGTGGTCGATGGTCAGACTGACGTAACACAACGGCCGGATGGTCAGCACGTCCTCGCCGTTGATAGCCCTTACTTTGACGCGTTTCTCAATCTTGCCTATACCCAGGATAGCGGATTGGGGCTGATTGATGATGATGGGTGTGGCAATCAGGCTGCCGGAAACACCATGGTTGGAGATGGTAAAGGTACCGCCACGCACATCCACAGGCTGCAGTTGGTTATTGCGGGCGCGGTGGGTCAGGTCGGTCAGTCCGGCAGCAATGTCCTGCAGATCCATGCTGTGCGCATGCTGCAATACCGGCACAATCAGGCCCTCCTCGCCCAGGGCTGTGCCGATTCCCACGTTGATGTAGTTGAAGATTTCCAGGTGTTTTTCATGCCAGCGGCTGTTGACGCGCGGTACTTTTTGAATGGCGGCAACGGTGGCCGCGACAAAATAGGCCGTCAGGGTTAGCGCTGTGCCACGGTTCGCAAAAGCCGCCTTGTTGGCTGCGCGGTGCCGCATGACAGCCGACAGGTCTGCTTCGAATACAGCGGTGACGTGCGGTGCGGTATGCATCAGGCTGGTAACTATATTATCTGCAATACGCCTGCGCATCCTGTCGTGCGGGATGATTTCTGTGCCTTCAGCTTTTACCGACGGTGACGACCGGGTGCTTTGCCCACCGGCGTGCGAGGCGATGAGGGTTTCGACGTCGTGTAAGGTGATCCTTCCACCCCGGCCGCTGCCGACGACGCCGTTGAGGTCCAGTTTGTATTGCAAAACCCGTTGCCGGACCGCGGGGCTCAGACGGCTACGATCGGTTGGCACTGCCATGCCGGCTGCGGGGCCTTCAGTTTTGGCCGCTGCCTCAACCTCAGTATTGAGTGTGCATAAGACATCACCGGGGTTGACCGCTTCATCCTGCGGGATGCAAATGTCAGAAATGCGACCGGCGGCGGGGGCGGCAACTTCAACGACCACCTTGTCGGTTTCAATTTCGACCACCGGTTCGTGTGCGGCGACGGGATCGCCTGCAGCGACCAGCCAGCGGGCCACGGTAGCTTCAGTACCCTCCTGCTGATCCTGGGGAAAGTGGATCGGGATAATACCGGCCACCGTTAAAATTCCAGCAGTTCCTGCATCGCTGCCGCGATGCGTTCGCTGTTGGGCACGACCGCATCCATCAAGCGGGGGTTATGTGGACTCGGCACATCCGGCATGGCCAGGCGGCGTGGCGGTGCGTCCAGCTCGAGAAATATGTTGTCTGTCAGGCAGGCGACAATTTCTGCACCAAAACCGGCGGTCAGGTTGTCCTCGTGGACGATCAGGCAGCGGTGGGTGCGGCTGACGGATTTTATGACCGTGTCTTGGTCCCAGGGTGACAGCGTACGCAGGTCAATCACCTCAACACTCCGGCCCAGGCCAGCAGCAGCCTTTTCACAGCGTGGAACCATGGCCCCCCAGGTAACGACGGTCAGTTTATCGCCCTGGCAGACGGTGGTGGCAGAACCGAACGGGATGAGGTAATCATCACCTGGCCACGGACGTCTGGCCCAGGCACTGTCGAGCATCGCGCGGTGCTCAAAGAAAATCGTTGGATTGTTATCGCGCATGGCGGTGCGCAGCAGGCCCACGGCATCCTGTGCATTGGATGGCATGGCCAGTTGCCAGCCGATGGAATGCAGCCACTTTACCTCGTTGGCCTGGCTGTGCCAGGGATCGCCAACCTTAAAGAACCCGCCGGGAATTCGCACCACCATCGGCGCTGCGAAACGGTTGGCTGTGCGCCAGCGCATCGTGCCGCAGTCATTGAGTTGCTCTTCGGCAGGGTCCGCGTATTTACGGAACTGGATTTCCGGTACCGGCATCAATCCGGCCACAGCCATGCCCACCGCACGACCGATGATGCCCTCTTCCGACAGGCTGGTGTCGAATACCCGGCCTTCACCATGGGTCTCCTGCAAGCCCAGCGTAGCTGCATGGACGCCGCCCTTGGGGCCGACGTCTTCACCAAAAATAACCAGCTTTGGATTGTTGGCTAACTCGACATCCAGCGTGCGGCGGATGGCGGTCAGCATATTGATACGCTCACCTTCCCCTCGCACCCGGTTTGTGCCCGGCGGAAACGGGTGGCCATCAGGCCATAATCCGCCTTGTTGCTGTAAATCCGGTTGGCCGTTTTCATCGGCTTCGCTGAAAACGAAGCGCCTGATGTTTAGCGGATCTGGTTGCGGGCGCCGGCGAACATTTGCCAGTGTGGTTCTGACTTCGTCGCGCGCCTGATGCGCTGCTTCCGCCCAGTCTTTTTCTGTCATCAGGTTTTCTGCAATGACAAATTCCTGTAAGCGGGGCAGGGGGTCGCGGGACCGTTCAGCCTCTACCTGTGCTTCACTCTTGTACTTTTGCGTATCCTGGCCGGAATGCCCGGACAGGCGCGGAACACTCAGCCGTACCAGCGCCGGGCCATGGCCGGCACGGATGTGGTGAATACTGTGGGCGAGACAGGCTGCTGCCTGTTGCGGGTCGCAACCATCACCATCAAGAACGAGTAGCTGGTTAAAAGCGGCAAGGTTTTGTGCAATGTTGCCGCCTGGCGTCTGTTTGTCTGAGGGCACAGAAATACCGAAACCGTTGTCCTCGATGTAAAACAGCATGGGCAGCCTGCGCGTAGTCGCGCTGTTGAGAGCGGCCCAAAAACCGCTGGTGGCCGTTGCAGCGTCGCCGCCAAGCGCTACGCCAATGGCGCCTTTGCTGGCGTGGTCATTCAGTTCGTTGGTCTTGTAAACGATGGATTCCGCCCAGCCAGAGATCGGTGTGAACTGTGCACCTACACCACCACTCATCGGCAGGAGGCATGGCCGGCCGTTATTCTGCGGCAGGTTGAAAACTACCCCGATGTCACGACCGTCGCTCATGCCGCCAGCGCGCATCATGGGCCCGGCCATGGCGTCTTCCAGATCAAGTCCCAGTGCCAGTAGAAACGGTCGCGAGCGGTAATAACCGCTGGCGGCATCACCCCGGTGATCCAGCATTGAGGCCAGGATGACCTGTGCCATGTCATGGCCGCGGGCAGAAAATTGGTACAGCACCTCGTGGTTCTTCAGCAGTTCGGTTTCCTCCAGGTCATCAAGGGCGCGTGATAGCAGGGTCAGGTAGGCGATGCGGGGCCAGTCGAGATCGGCGGCGTGAAGGCACTGTGCATGCTCGAGATGGCTGACGGGCGTGACGATGGCCATATATTGATTATCCACGTGGCGAAGTTCTGGAAAAATTATATACCTTATAGGCAGGTATATAATTGCCATTAAATTGTATTTATCCATAAAAATAGGTATAAAATACTTTATAAAAGCGATTATCTTAGAGAAAAATTCTATGAAAATGGATAAACTGGATATTGCCATACTCGAGGCCATCCAAAAGGACGGCCGGTTATCCAACCGGGACCTGGCGAAACAGGTCTCGCTGTCAGCCTCTCCCAGTTGGCGTCGGCTGCATGCGCTGGAAGATGCAGGGGTTATCAGCCATTACGCTGCGATCGTTGACCGTGTGCAGGTCGGCCTGTCCATCATGGGCTTTGCGCATGTCACACTGCACGACCACAGTTCGGAAAAGGTCAGGAAGTTTGACCGCGCCATTCTTGGTGCGCCGCAAGTTTTGGAATGCCATGCGACCAGCGGCGAACACGACTACATGTTAAAGGTGGTGGCGCCGGATATGGCTTCCTACCAGGATTTTCTGAGCGAGTATTTACTGAAAATCGGAGTGGTGCGCACGGTTAACACCAGCTTTGTCCTGAAGCAGCAAAAAAGTACGACGGTTTTGCCGCTGGATCAAATCAGGTGATGCCCGGCGTGGTTTTATCGTGGCGTGGTTTTATCGCCGGGCGCGGGTAGGTGTCAGGTGCCTCTGAAAATGGATTTTAGCTGACTGATAAACCCTCTGTGGCCTGCATTATCCGGTACCTTGACGCAACCTTCCGGCAAGCTGAAAAACTGTAATTCACCCAGCACGCCATCCAGTTCATGTGCCTTTGGCGGCGCTTCTTTTTGCAGCCCTTCCGCCAGTTGTAATGCAACCTCCAGGAAGCTGGCATAATGCTGTTGGCGTTGTGCCATGGGCATGGGTGTTTCTTCAGCCATGCTGGCTTCGAGTGCGGATTCGAGGGAAAAGCGCTGCAAGCTGGCCGGGGTATTCTTTTTGTTCCAGGACCCGTCGTGAAGGTCAAAATCATACAGGCGTAAAAACAACCCGCCATACCGGGCGACGAAGTCAACCGCATCCAGCAGAAAGTCAACTTCAAGATCATCCATGACGTAATGCATGCTTATCCTGCACCAACCGGGCTTGATGCCTGAATAACCGTCGGTAACACACTTGCGGTATTTCTCCGAGGTTTGTTCGTCGATGCCCAGCAGGCGATGGCCGTATGGTCCTGCGCAGGAGCAACCGGCGCGCGACTGAATGCCGAACAGGTCGTTCAAAAGCGTGGTGACAAACTTGGGGTGCAGGTATTTTTTTGTCTCTGCCAGGTCAGGATGGGCGACGGGGTTGGCAATGAGATTGAAGGAAATGATGCCGACGCGTTTGGCCGGATCCTGGTTGCCGAGAATCTCAATGGCAGGGTTGGCAAGCCAGCGGTTGAATATTTTATCCAGTAGTTCGTGTTCTCTTTTCTCAATGCGTGTGGTGGTGACGCTGTCTTTGACCTCAAATACCATGGCGGCTTTCAAGACCTGCAGCACGCCGGGCGTGCCGGGTTTTTCCCGCTCTTCAATATGGGTAATGAAATCCTGGTGCTCCAGGCCGACATAGTCGACCGTACCGCCAGCGCTGACTGTGGGTGGCAGTTCACGGTGATACAGGCGCTCATTGAATACCAGCACGCCGCTGGAGCCCGGGCCGCCGAGAAACTTGTGCGGGGAAATGAATATGGCATCCAGTGACGCATCGCCAGCGTATTGTCCATCCACCGGGTTCATGTCGATCTGCACATAAGGTGCGCTGGCGGCGTAATCAAAACAGGCGATGGCATCATAGCGGTGCAACAGGGCCGCGATTTTGTGCACCGGAGATTTCATGCCGGTGACGTTTGAAGCAGCAGAGAAAGAACCGATGCGTTTACGGCCCTTGCAGGCAGGATCCTGCAACAGCTCTTCCAGGTGTCCGAGATCAATGCCGCCATCAGAGTTCAACTGGACCGGAATCACCGTGGCCAGGTTCTCGCGCCACGAGATCTCGTTGGAGTGGTGCTCGTAGGGGCCGACAAATACTACCGGCTGATTTTTACGCAGATAGTCTTTAAATTGGGCAGCCTCCTCCGGCCCCATTGCATCGCCAAGCAATTGGCCCAGCAGAAGGCGGGTAGCCGGGGCCAGGGCCACGCCGATAAGTTGCTGGAACTTGTCGATTGCACCCGTGGCGCCACTGCCAACAGCGATGATCCGGCCGCTGTCGCCGGCATTGACCGATCTTTTTATGCTGGTTTCAGCTTCCTTCAATAACTGCGTCATCGAACGGCCGCTGATGTCGTCCTCGGTATGGGAATTGGCATAAATGCGCTGTAACTGGCGCAGGTAATTTTCCACAAAACACAGGCAGCGCCCGGAGGCCGTGTAATCTGCGTACATCATCAGGCGTTCACCGAAGGGTGTCTGGATGGGCGCGTCTGCACCGATCAACTCCTGGCGTAAAAAGTCGAATCCAAGTGATCTATTCTGGTTCATGCCTATATGTGTAATCCCGGCTATGGTGAATGAGTGGAATATTACATGAAATGGGCAATACGGTTGTTTCAGGTTTTCACCGGGTTTGGCAATCGCAGGCAACTCCGCCGTGCACGATTGATGTACGGCTGACCGGTAACCAATGATAAATGGCGCTCCCTACGAGAATCGAACTCGTGTTTCAGCCTTGAGAGGGCCGCGTCCTGGACCGCTAGACGAAGGGAGCGTTAAATAGCCTGGTATTCCAACTGGATGGTCATGTTAAACTAGCACCTGCCCAGTGTTCAACCAGTCAACGCAGTTGCGCAAGCATAATTGGTAAAAGTTTCCAGGAATTCAGCATTAATAAAAACATTATTATTCCAGCCGCAGAACACGGTATCGCGGTTCAGCAGCTTTGCCCGAACGCCACCGAAGTGGTGCGTCGTTTACAGGATGAAGACTATGAGGCCTACATCGTCGGTGGCAGCGTGCGTGACCTGCTGATGGGTAAAGTTCCCAAAGACTACGATGTGGCGACTGATGCAACACCCGAAGAAGTCAAAACTGTTTTTCCCCGTTGTCGCTTGATTGGACGTCGATTCCGTCTGGCACATGTGCGCATGATGGGAACGCTGATCGAAGTCGCGACGTTTCGTGGTCCGCAGGTTACGGATAACGATGACCACAAACATCAAAATGGCCGCATCTTGCGGGACAACGTCTGGGGCAGTCTCGAGCAAGACGCCGTGCGGCGTGATTTTACCATCAATGCCCTGTTTCTTGACCCGGTCAAAAATGAGATCAGGGATTTTGTTGGTGGTTACAAAGATCTTTCTGAACACAAACTACGCCTGATCGGCGTCGCGCGTACCCGCTACCGGGAAGACCCTGTGCGTTTGTTGCGGGCCGCGCGTTTTATTGCCAAGCTTGGTGTTGAGCCTGTGCCGGAAACTGCAGATCCTATTACCGACATGGCACCGCTGTTGCACGACATTCCACCAGCACGGTTGTTTGAAGAGGTCTGTAAGTTGTTCATGACCGGTCATGCGGTCAGGACATGGGAGGCGTTGCAGCGGTTTCAGCTAACCCGGGCACTGTTTCCGGTGCTCGAAAGCGAAGAAAATTCAGGTCGGGCCAAGGCCGGACAATTATTAATTAAGGCGCTGGAAAATACCGATCAACGTATTGCAGTTGAAAAACCTGTCACCCCGGCATTTTTATTGGCGGCAATCTTGTGGCAACCGGTGCAGGCCAGGGCATACACCCTGCAGAAAAGTGGCCTCAGTGTATATGCAGCCCTGGGTGAGGCGGCTGATGAGGTGCTGTCAAGGCAGGTTCAGCGCATTACCATACCGCGTCGCTTCAGCGTGATCACACGTCAAATCTGGACCATGCAACCACGCTTCAAAAACACCCGTGGGCGGCGTGCAAAGGCCCTGTTGCAAGAGCGTCGCTTCAGGGCGGCATACGACTTTTTGTTGCTCAGGGCAGTAGAGGATGAGGCGCTACAAACCCTGTGTGAGCATTGGACCGAAGCGCAGCGGGGCGTGACGTTAAATACCGGCCAGCACCGTTGTGATGAACGTAGCGAAAATGGCTCCCGGCGGCGTCCGCGCCGCCGCAGACAGCGGCGCAATACACCATCAACAGCAAAATCCTGACGGCGCACCTGCATGGAAGCCTGGCTGGGCCTGGGAGCGAACCTTCAGCACCCTGTGATGCAACTCAAACGCGCGCTGGCGTACCTGGACCAAATGGAAGGGCTTGAGTTAGCCGAAATATCTTCTTTCTACCGCACGCCACCCTGGGGAAATGAACAGCAGGAAGATTTTATAAATGCGGTTGTGCGGGTGGAGACCTGCCTGGATTCGCTGGCCCTTTTACATGGCTTGCAGTCTATTGAAAACAGCATGGGCCGGCAGCGCAGCACGCAGCGCTGGGGGCCGCGTATCATTGATATCGACCTGTTATTATTTGGTAGCCAGAGGGTCCACAGCCCTGAACTGGTTGTGCCCCATCCATATATGCACGAACGGGCCTTTGTGTTGCTGCCACTTTCCGAACTGGATGCCAGCATTGAAATTCCCGGACGGGGTGTGGTCGGCGAACTGTTATTGCAGCTTGACTGTGCAGGAATTCACCGGTTGCCCGACACCGGCGAAGCGTAAATCCGTGTACCGGCGACCTGATGGGATGCCCCCAACCAGGCCCCAACCACACATTTGTTGTTTTTTTGTCCAGAAAGCGTTGGCTTTTTCTGTTTTTAGTGGTATTATTACAACCAATCTTGGTAGAACTGCAACACATACCGAGAATCGCAGGGCGCGAAAAGACGGATACATCACTCCAAAATATGCCCTTCTCCCTGACCGGAGAGGGGTATTTTTTTTGCCTCTGTTTTTTGTGATTTTGTCCATTATAAAATGATATATAACAATAAGATATGTATTAACAGATATTATCTATAGCATTTTTAATGCTACCTGAATGGTTAGCGACGCCTGTATAATATGTTGCGCAGGCAAATGTTCGACAGCAGGTGTGTAGCCTATGGCCGTGAGGGAATAAAACCACGTTATGGACCAGGATTTTCTACAATTGTTGCGAAAATACAACATTGATTCAGGACAAAAATCGCTATCCGCACGTCTCAACGAGCCGGACCGGTTCAGGAATTTCAGCAAATCCACCGGTAACCTGCTATTGGATTTTACCCGCACAGGGCTGGGCAGGCAGGCCCTGGCACAATTGCTGGAACTTGCTGCGCACAGTGCCGTGGAAGAATCCCGGGAGCAGCTATTTCAAGGTCTGGAAGTCAATTTCACGGAACAGCGGCCTGCACTGCATATGGCCCTGCGCAACGACGATGTACTGCACAACCTTGATGCTGAAACAGCGACCCGCGTAGTCAATAACAGAGACAGAATGCTGGGTTTTGCAACCGCGTTTGCTGCAGGTCATTTGCCAGGCGAGCCCCGGCAGCCTGTCCGGCACATCATTCACATTGGCATGGGCGGGTCGGTACTGGGGCCGCGACTGCTAATCGAAGCATTGGGTAGAAACCCGTCTCCGCAGGTGCACTTTTTGTCCTCGGTCGATGCGCATTTTCGTCAGCGTCTGCTGGCGGATCTGGAGCCGGCTGAAACGGTCGTTGTTATTGCCACTAAAAGTTTCACCACGAGTGAAACTTTGTTACATGCACGCAGGGTAGTGCAGTGGCTGAAAATGGGGCTGGGTCACAATGGCGCGGTTGAGCGCCTGTTTGCCATCAGCGGTAATATGGCCGCAGTTGAAGCATTTGGTGTGCCTCGGGCAAATACCCTGTATCTGCCAGACTGGGTCGGCGGCCGTTATTCAGTCTGGTCCGCCGTGAGCCTCGCTGCGGCAGCCGTTATGGGCGAGGGTGCCTTCAGGCAATTTCTACGGGGTGGCGCCGCTATGGACCGGCACTTCCAGACTGCGCCACTTGCAGATAACCTGCCCGTCCTGATGGCGCTGACAGGAATCTGGCACCGCAACATCTGTGCCTATCCGGCCCAGGCAGTGATCCCCTATGACCAGCGTTTACGCACCCTGTCGGCATATTTACAGCAACTGGTGATGGAGTCGGGGGGCAAATCGGTGGACCGTGAAGGCCAACCGGTGAACTGTGATACGGCGCCGGTCCTGTTGGGTGAGCCAGGTACCGATGCGCAGCATTCATTGTTTCAGATGTTTCATCAGGGCACCGCGATCGTGCCGCTGCAATTTATTGGTGTGATCCACCCGCACCATGATGATGTAGAAGCGCACGCTGAATTGCTGGCGAATATGCTGGCCCAGGCAACGGCCCTGGCAACCGGCACAGCAGGGTTGCAACCTCCGGGTAAACTGGATGCACACCGGCAAATGCCGGGTGGGCGGCCGTCTGAAATCATTTTAATGGATGAACTGACACCCTCCAGCCTGGGACAATTGCTGGCCTTGTATGAGCACAAGGTTTTTATTGAAAACGTAATTTGGGGTACCAATCCCTTCGACCAGTTTGGCGTCGAACTCGGAAAAGAGCTGGCAAAAAACATCCAGCCCGCCTTGCAGGGTGATCCAAACGCAATTCCCGAAAGCTACGGCCTCAACGCAATCCTGGACTACATCCAAAGCAGGAAATAGGCGCGTGGGTTCAACCAGTCCCTTTATCAGGGACAAACATTCTTTTGAGAGCAGCGCCCACGGATTGCACCGATTAGACAGATTTTTTTCGGGTTCGCACACTTTAATTCCTGAACAGCCTTTTTTGTCCTGTTGGGGTCGGTTATGCTGCGCATTCTGACAACAGCAACAGGCCGCCGGGCCAGATAAAAAATGGATCAAACGCCCTACAACCCCGAAGAACTGGAAATCCGCGTGCAGGCGCGCTGGGATCGGGACAATATCTACCAGGCCACAGAAGACCCGGCGATGGAGAAGTACTACTGCCTGTCCATGCTGCCTTACCCGTCCGGTGCCTTGCATATGGGTCATGTCCGCAATTACACCATTGGTGATGTTATCAGCCGCTATCAGCGTATGCAGGGCAAAAATGTACTGCAGCCCATGGGTTGGGATGCTTTTGGACTACCGGCAGAAAATGCTGCGATAAAAAACAATACGGCGCCAGCCAAATGGACGTACGCGAATATCGAACATATGCGTGAGCAGTTGCAACGCCTTGGTTTCGCTTATGACTGGTCACGTGAGTTCGCCACCTGCAGGCCGGCATACTATCGCTGGGAACAACTGATGTTTACCCGCCTGATGAAAAACGGCATGGCCTACCGCCGGGATTCGGAAGTGAACTGGGACCCGGTCGACCAGACGGTACTGGCCAATGAGCAGGTTGTAGATGGCCGTGGCTGGCGTTCCGGTGCGCTGGTGGAGCGCCGTTCCATTCCGCAATGGTTTTTGCGCATAACCGACTATGCGGAAGAACTGCTCAGTGGCCTCGACGACCTGGAGCAATGGCCGGAAGCTGTCAAGACCATGCAACGCAACTGGATTGGGCGCTCGGAGGGGGTCGAGTTCGACATGAGCGTGTGTGACGGGCAGGGTGAAGTGCGTGCCGGCGCAGCGACTGTCAGTGTATTCACCACCCGTCCGGATACGGCCTTTGGAATGACTTACGCCGTACTTGCGCCGGAACATCCATTGGTCACTGAGGTGGCTACCGGGTCCTGCAAGGAGCAGGTTGAAGCTTTCATTGAATCCGTGCGGAAAACCAGTGAAGCTGACCGTACCTCAGCAGAGGGATCACTGGAAAAACGCGGTGTCAATACCGGTGCTTTCCTGTTCAACCCATTTACGCGCAAGGCCGTCCCCCTGTATATCGCTGATTACGTCCTGATGGGTTATGGCACCGGCGCCATTATGGCGGTACCCGGCCAGGACCAGCGTGACTGGGACTTTGCCAGGGCGCATGATTTACCCATCGTACGCACCGTCGAGACACCTGCGGATTTTGCCGGTGAAGCTTACACCGGCGATGGTGTGGCGATTAACAGTGAATGGCTGGATGGGCTTGGCGTCGCCGAGGCCAAAGAAAAGGCGATGGCATGGCTCGAATCCGAAGGTATTGGCAGGCATAAAGTTAATTTCCGCCTGCGTGACTGGGGTGTTAGCCGGCAACGCTACTGGGGCTGTCCGATCCCGGTTATATACTGCCCGGTTTGTGGCCCCCTACCGGTGCCTGAAGACCAGTTACCGGTGGTACTGCCGGAAGACGTTTCGTTTATGGGTGTGCAGTCGCCGATTAAAGCAGATCCTCAATGGCGTAAAACCCGGTGTCCGCAGTGTGGCGGCATGGCCGAGCGGGAAACTGACACGTTTGACACCTTCATGGAATCGTCCTGGTATTTCGCCCGCTATTGCTCACCGGATGCCGATGCCATGGTCGACGAACGCGCCAATTACTGGCTGCCCGTGGATCAGTATGTTGGCGGCATTGAACACGCCATTTTACACCTGATGTATTTCCGCTTTTATCACAAGCTGATGCGTGATGCCGGCATGCTGGCATCCGATGAACCGGTCACACGCCTGCTGTGTCAGGGTATGGTGGTTGCAGAAACATTTCGGCGTGATAACGGTGCTGGCGACACGATCTGGATTAACCCTGCCGAGGTTGAGATCGAGCGGGACGACAAGGGCAAGATGGCGGGTGCAAGATTGATCGCTGATGGAAAACCCGTAACGATCGGTGCCATTGAAAAGATGTCGAAGTCCAGAAACAATGGCGTGGACCCGAAGCACCTGGTTGAGCGTTATGGCGCGGATACGGTACGCCTGTTTTCCATGTTTGCAGCACCGCCAGACCAGTCACTGGAGTGGTCTGATTCAGGTGTGGAAGGTTCGTTCCGCTTTTTGCGCCGCCTGTGGTTTCTGGTCACAGAGCATATCGCCACTGGTCCTGTTGAAGCCCTGGACACCGGTAAACTGACGGCAGAACAAAAAACCATCCGGCGCTATATCCATGACACAATTGCCAAGGTGGGCGACGATATCGGGCGGCGGCAGACGTTCAATACTGCCATAGCCGCGGTGATGGAATTGAGCAACCACCTGGGGCGCTTTGCGGACCGAAGTGAACAGGGCCGCGCCGTGCTGGATGAAGCATGGCAGGCGATAGTGCGCCTGATGGCCCCGATTACGCCACATATTTGTGAATCCCTGTGGGAGTTGCTGGGTGGACAGGGCAGTGTGGTCAACACACCCTGGCCAGACGTAGATGAAGCTGCCCGCGTGCGGGACCTGATTACACTGGTTGTTCAGGTTAACGGTAAACTGCGGGCCCGTGTCGAACTGGCGCCGGGCAGTGATCAGGAGACGGCCATGGCTGCGGCCATGGCGGAGCAGAATGTAAGCAGATACACCGCAGGCAAAACTGTTCGCAAAGTCATTTACATACCGGACCGGCTGTTGAACATCGTTGCAGTGCACTAAAATGAAAAAAATACGAAATCTGATTGTTCTGTTGTTTACCCTGGTACTGCTAAGTGCTTGTGGGTTCCAGTTGCAAACCCGTGCTGAGTTGCCCCCCGAGCTGCAACAGATACGGCTTGAAGTCCAGTCGCCTTACAGTCCATTTGCGCGGCGGCTTGAGACCCTGTTGGAACAGAATGGCGCACAGATTGTAGAGACGGGGAAGAATGCGGCCGTCCTCGAGGTCCCACAAAACCGCATGCGCAAAGAAATCCAATCCATTGGCAACAACGCACGCGTGCGTGAATACCTGATCCGTCATACCGTGCAGTTTCGACTGCTGGATAGTCAAGGTAATGAAATGATTCCGTTGCAGACCTTTGAACAGAGCCGGGTCTACCGTTTTAATGCGCAGGACATCCTGGCGGCAGAGCGGGAAGATGAGTTCCTGCGGAAGGAATTGTCAGATAGCCTGGCCCGCATGGTGGTACGGCGCCTGGGCACTTACGGTAAATAAACAGGCATTATGCCCCTTAAGCCACAGCAACTGGCCGGCAGCCTGCAACGTGGACTGGCACCGGTTTACCTGATCGGTGGTGAAGAGCCACTGTTATTGCAGGAATGTTGCGATGCAGTCCGCCAGGCCGCCAGGGCGCAAGGCTTTGTTGAGCGGGAACTGTTACAGGTTGAACGCAATTTTGACTGGTCGTCGTTACAACAGGCTGCTGCGCCATCGCTATTTGCAACACAAAAAATTATTGATTTGCGTATCCGCACAGGTAAACCTGGCCGCGAGGGCGGTAAAATACTGACACAATGGGCAGACGCACCTGATCCCAACATCATCCTGCTGGTCAGTTGTGAAAAGTGGGACACCAGTTCGCGCAAGGCAAAATGGGCCAGCGCACTGGAAAGGGCTGGCCAGCGCGTCGATATCTGGCCGATCAAAGCGCCAGAATTGCCACGCTGGCTGGCCCAGCGCATGCAGCAACATGGCATGCAACCGGAACCCGAGGTGCTGGACTTGCTGGCAGACCGCCTGGAAGGAAACCTGTTGGCTGCCAGCCAGGAAATTGACCTGCTGGCGCTGCTGAAAGGTGCTGGTACGGTCAGTGTGGATGATGTCATGCAGGCCGTGGCTGACAGCAGCCGTTTTGATGCTTTTGTACTGGCAGAGCACATGTTGTGTGGGAATCTGCGCGATGGTTTGCGCGTGGCGGCCGGTTTACACCGCATGGATACGCCACTGCCCCTGGTCGTAGGGGCGCTGCTACGGGAGCTCAAAATCACTGAGGCGTTCAGGTTGGCCATGCGGGGAGGTGAACATGAAGCAGCGGCCTTCAAACGTTTGCGTGTCTGGCGTAACCGGCAAAACGTGATCCGTTCTGCGGCACGGCGCCTGAATACGCGCACGCTGTTTGGCGCATTCAGGCAATTGGCATTAATTGACAGGCAGAGCAAGGGCAGGGCTGGCGGTGATCCGTGGCAAAGCCTGGACACCCTGTTGATGCGACTAGCGACGTGAGCACGCTGGTAAAGCCGCTGGCTTTGTTCGGCGGTACATTTGACCCCGTGCACTATGCCCATCTGCGTTGTGCGGACGAGGTTCGTGAAAAGCTCGGGCTGGAAACTCTTTATCTGCTGCCGGCCGGCAGTCCCCCGCATCGTGCAGTGCCGCAGGCGAGCAACAGGCAGCGCCTGGACATGCTGCAACTGGCAGTAAAGGAATTTCCCCGCCTGCAAATTGACGACCGCGAACTTCATCGTGATGGGCCTTCTTACATGGTCGATACCTTGCAGGACTTACGTTCCCAATTTCCTTCCAGGCCGTTGCTGCTGGTCATTGGCCAGGATGCCGCCAACCACCTGCATCGCTGGCACCGCTGGCAGGAATTATTCGCGCTCACCCATATCGTCATCATGACCCGCCCGGGGGTGGTGGTGGAATACCGGTCGGAACTCGCGCAGCAAATACAGCAGCGTCTGTGCACGGGCCCGCAGGTCATGGTCCGTTCCGTAGCGGGCAGCGTATTGGCGCTGGAGGTAACCGCCATGGATATTTGCGCAACAACCATCAAGAGCATGCTCCGCCTGGGCCGTTCGCCACAGACCATGTTGCCCGAGCCAGTCCTGGACTATATCAATGTTCAGGGCTTGTATTTACCGCCATGAAGAGGGGCCATGTAGGGTGGACATTCATGTCCACCGGGCCAGCTTCCAGGGCATGCAGGTGGACGCGGATAAAACGGCAGGGTGGACATAAATGTCTACCCTGCCGGCTCTGTCAATAACATGGGCTTTACGTTATGCACGCCGACAGCTAAAATCAATTCTACTTACTTAAAGGTAATGCTTAAATTTGAATACCCAAACCGTCTGTGACGAACTCACAACCGATCAGTTGCAACAACTCGTCGTTTCCGCTTTAGAAGATTTCAAAGCCATCGATATACTGGTAATCGATGTTTCCGGCCACAACCCGTTAACAGACCGCATGTTAATTGCATCGGGCAATTCGACGCGGCATGTCAAATCGATGGCTGATAACCTGATCCTCAAAGCCAAAGCACACGGCAATCCACCTCTCGGGGTTGAAGGTCAGGGCGAAGGTGAATGGGTGCTGGTGGATCTGAATGATGTGATTGTTCACCTGATGCTGCCCCAGACCAGGGCCTTTTATAACCTCGAGAAACTCTGGGAAGTCAGTGCCAGTTACCGCAGCAGTGTAAGCAGTCCCGCTTGAGGGGTTCAAAGGTTGCCCTATGCACCTCCTGGTAGCCGCCGTCGGTCAGCGTATGCCGGGCTGGGTCAATGAAGCATGGAGCGAATATTCCCGCAGAATGCCTCCGAACCTGGGGTTGTCATTACGTGAAATCCGATTGGAGAAACGTGGCAAGAATGCTGCTACCCAGCGCTTGAAGGCGGTGGAAAGCCAGGCGCTTTATGACGCGATGCCAGCACGTGCCAGGGTTATTGCGCTGGATGTCCAGGGCCGCAGTTGGTCAACGGAAAAACTTGCTGCGAACCTGGAGGGCTGGCTGGGCGATGGCCGGGACGTGGGATTCATGATCGGCGGGCCGGACGGGATTTCGGCCGACATCATGCAACGGGCCGATAGCCGCTGGTCGCTGGGGCCACTGACTCTACCGCATCCACTGGTCCGGGTCGTGCTGGCCGAGCAACTGTACCGGGCATGGACCATTACCCAGAACCACCCCTATCACCGCGCATGAACCGCCCACATGTCCACATGGGTGAGCCATGCACATTGATTCTGGCCTCCGGTTCACCCCGGCGCCGGGAATTGCTCCGTCAATTGGCTGTCACATTCAGGGTGGCCCCGGCGGATATTGATGAGACCTTTACAAATGGTGAGGCACCGCGAGATTTTGTACAGCGAATGGCGCTTGAAAAAGCGCAGGCGGGTTTTGAACTCGGCGGTCGTACATTGCCTGCCCTTGGGGCTGACACCATTGTGTTGCTGGATGACGAAATTCTTGGCAAACCGGCGTCGCGGGCAGGCGCTGCGGCAATGTTGAAAAGACTGTCGGGGCGGACACACCAGGTGTATTCCGCCGTTACGCTGGTGCTGGGTTCTGGTGATGCACTGGCAACTTTCAACGCGACTGCAGTGACTTTTGCGGATCTGCCGGCGGACTGGATTGAGCGGTATTGCCGGGGTGAAGAACCCATGGACAAGGCCGGCGCTTATGCCGTGCAGGGCGGGGCGGGCCAGTATATTCGTTGTATCAAGGGCAGTTATTCCGGTGTAATGGGTCTACCATTGTATGAAACAGCTGTATTGCTGCGACAAGCCGGGTTGCTGATATGAGTGAAGAAATCCTGATCAATGTGACCCCCACGGAAACCCGCGTGGCGCTGGTGGAAAACGGCATGCTGCAAGAGGTGTCCCTTGAACGTCAAAGCCATGTCGGTTATATCGGCAATATTTATAAAGGCAACGTGTCGCGTGTGCTGCCGGGTATGCAGGCCGCCTTCGTTGATATCGGTCTCGAACGTACCGCATTTCTGCACGCCTCGGATATTTACTGTGTGGAGCAGGAGCAGTCGCCCGATGAACCGCCGCCCGAGCCGCCGATTGCAGCATTGGTGCGTGAAGGCGACGAGGTCGTGGTGCAGGTTATCAAGGATCCGCTGGGCACCAAGGGCGCACGTCTGACCACCAATCTCACTATTCCATCGCGTTTTCTGGTTTTATTGCCGGATAGCGAGACCATTGCCGTATCAGTCCGGATCGAAGATGAAACAGAGCGTGAACGACTGTCAGGCCTGCTGGGGACTTTGCGCCAACATAAAGGAAATCATGGCTACATCGTCCGGACCAATGCGGAAAATGTCAATGAATTTGCCTTGTCAGCGGATATGTCCTATCTGGAGAAAATATGGGAGTGTATTTCCGGGCTCATGGAAACCGCCACGCCCGGTGAACGCATTTATGAGGATCTTTCCCTGCCGGTACGCGCATTGCGGGATCACATGCATGCTGACGTTGAAAAAGTACGCATCGACTCGCAGAAGGAATTTGATCACCTGCAGGATTTCACTGCAAGATTTCTACCCGAGTGGGCGCAGCGAATCGAGTACTACACTGCCGACCGGCCGATATTCGACCTCTATGGTATTGAGGATGAAATCGATAATGCATTGCACCGTAAGACCCCGCTGAAATCAGGTGGCCACCTGATCATTGACCAGACCGAGGCCATGACCACGGTCGATGTAAATACCGGTGCCTTTGTCGGCCACCGCACGCTGGAGGAAACCATATATAAGACCAACCTGGAGGCCGTCCTGGCCCTGGCCAGGCAACTGCGCCTGCGCAACCTGGGCGGCATCATTATTATCGATTTTATCGATATGCATAACGAGGAACACAAACACCAGGTGATGGCGGCGCTGGAACGTGCGCTGGAACGTGACCATGCGAAGACAAATATTTGTGAAATTTCTTCTTTGGGCCTGGTCGAAATGACCCGTAAGCGTACCACTGAGAGTCTTGGGCACGTGCTATGCGAGCCGTGCCCCGTCTGCTCCGGTCGCGGTGTGCTGAAGAGTGCAGATACCGTTGTACTTGAGGTATTCCGAGAAATAATGCGCTCCAGCAGACAGTTTGAAGCCAGCCGCCTGATGGTGGTCGCGTCACCTGCAGTGGTTGATAAAATACTGGATGACCAGTCCACTACCGTGGCGGAACTGGAGGAAGTGATCGGGAAATCCATCCGCTTCCAGCGCGAAGAGCAGTATACCCAGGAACAGTTTGACGTGGTGCTGTTGTAGGGCCCTTTGAATGAAACGCACGGGCAAAATTCTTCGTCGCCTGCGCACGTTGCTGTGGACAGCGTTGACGCTCGTGACGGTGCTGGCAGCCGTGCTGGTCGGCATCGGTAAATTATTGATGCCCTACAGCGACTACTATCAGCCACAGCTCGAGGCGTGGCTGACCCGGGCATTCAACCAGCCGGTCAGCGTTGAGAGTTTCACGGGTGAATGGAAGGCCTTTGGTCCGCGTATCAGTCTGCAAGGTGTCACTTTCACTTCGCAAGGCATGGGATCTGAGATTGCCATCCACCATGCGGCGCTTGATATCAAACCACTCAATGCTTTGATCCCGGGCAGGCCCCTGTACAGCTTCCGCATCATTGGTGCAGATCTATCGCTGGAACGAACAACGGATGGCCGTTATGTGTTGTCAGGTCTGGGTGTCAGTAACCGGAGTTCGGGCGGGAACAGCAGCCCCCAATTGCGTAGTGTAGCGTTGAACGGGGAAGTCAGGCTGGAGGATTCCAGCCTCAGTTTTGATGACCAGGAACGGGAAATTCATCTGGTATTGACCAATGTAAACGGTCGTCTGAAGATGGATGGCCGCCGCCTGGCTGCAGAGATCCAGGCACGTGTATCAGACCGGGACAGGCACCGCATCGTCGGTGACCTGGAAGCAGTCGTGCGGGTCAAACTGGACTCTGAACAGCATCTTGCCAGTGCCCGTTGGCACGTCAAAACCGGTGAACTGATGCTGGCTGAAGTGGTCAGGCAATTCCCTCACCACCCGCTGTTGCCGGTCTCAGGCTGGTTGAATGCGGAGTTATGGGGATCGTGGCGGCAAGGCAGTCCGCAGAAGATGCAAGGCGTACTTGATCTGCGTGAAGCGCAATTGGCCTCGCAGTCCGGCCCGCTGACCATCGACCACTTGAACAGTCGTTTCAACTGGGAGTTCAGCTCGCCCGGAAACTGGCGCATGGACCTGTCGGAGCTGGCTATCAGCCAGGCAGGGATTGAGTGGCAAAGTGCGCGCCTGTCGGTCGCCAGGAACCTGGAGGAAGACCTTGGCCTGTGGGTGAGTGCAGATTTTCTAAGGCTGGATTTCCCACTGCAGTTGACGCAGAGAATCATGGCCTCGTACAACACTGCATGGCCGGATGCCATTCCGCAGCGTGCACAAGGTGGCGTGACGGATTTTGACTTGTTGCTGGATTCAAAGTGGCATTTGAAAAAGGTTAAAGGACAACTTGAAAACGGCCACTTCTGGGGTTGGGGCAAGGGGCCGGAAATATCCGGGCTTAATGCACAGTTTGCACTTGAGCGCAGTGGCGGCGATGTCAGCTTTGCAAGCCAGCAGTTGAGACTGGACTGGCCCCGTGTTTTCCGCCGCCAACTGGTTTTTGAATTAACCGGATGCAGTGCCGAAGTACTGTTGCAGGATACCAGTGCCTGGCAACTGGATTTGAACCAATGCCGCCTGCAAAACAATGACATCAGCGCTTTTGGCCGTGTGCGCGTTGCATCCAGCGAAGGCAAGCCGGAAGTGGATATCAACGTGGTCATGGAACGTGGCGATATTTCACGTTTTGGAGATTACTGGCCTGAAAACATTATGAAGGCAGGAACCCTGCACTGGTTGCGTACGTCTCTGCTTAGCGGGCTGATTGAGAACGGACGTTTTTCCATGAGCGGGGACCTGGATGACTTTCCGTTTAAAAACTACCGTGGGCGCATGCAGGCCATCGCAAACGTGCAGGGTGCGGAACTTAAATATGCTGCTAACTGGCCGCTGGTCAGCCAGATTACCGCAGACGCGGTGTTTGACGGGCCGGGCATGGTTGTGCAGGGCCGGGTCGGTAATACCGCTGGCACAGCAGTCGATCAGGTCACTGCCCGCATTGCCGATTTCAAGTATCCGATGCTGAACCTGGAATACAAGACCTCAGCCGACCTGTCAAATTTGGCAGCGTTTATCAAACAAACACCGCTGCTGGATGGCATGGCGCTGGACCCGGAGCAATTTGTCTTTACCGGTGCAGGGGAGATCTACGGTAAATTGCACGCGCACCTGGGGGTCGCTAGCAAGCCGGTAGAGGTAGCGGGAACACTGCAAATGAAGGATGCTCATTTTACCGACCGTGTTTCCGGTACTGAACTGGGGGCGCTGACCGGAACCCTGAAGTACACACAAGAAGGACTTGACGGGACACAGATTGCAGCCGACTTCAGAGGCTACCCGGTAACACTGGACGTCTTCGCCGATTGGGATGCAGACGAAGTATTCCGCGCCAGCCTGCAGGGTGATTTGCCCGCCGACCGTGTCATACCGGATGAACTGATGCAGCGGGAACCACTGTTCAAGCGCGCGATGGGTATCAGCCCCTGGGACATCAGCCTGAGCGTGATTTCTGCCCAGGGCCGTAAGGAGCGTGATATCTGGTTGGAATTGAACAGTGATCTCAAGGGTACCGCCATTGATTTGCCTGCACCCATGCACAAGACAGCCGGGGAATCATGGCCCTTGCGGGTACGTTATCCCATACGCTCTGAATCACATTTACTGAGTGCAGAATTGGCAGGCCGGGCACAACTTGAAATGGAACTGGCAGAAGATGATGCAAAGCCCGTCCGCGCTGCAATCGGATTGACTGGCAAGGCCGGGGATTTACCCGGAGAAGGACAGTTTGTGGTGCGCGGTTCAGCACCACTGGTTGACCTTGAGGGCTGGGTAGACCTGGCCGTGAGCAGGTTTTCGGAGGAGGATGAAGTTGATGGGCTGGTGTTTAAGTCGGCCAATATAGATGCGCAGCAGGTGCTGTTATTCGACCGCCTGTTTGATAATGTCGGACTCAAAATGCAGTATAAAGATGAAGTTATTACCGGCGAATTTGATGGGGCGGACATTGTCGGAAAAATTCGCTATTACCAGAATGAAAAGGACTCGCGAAGCCTGACAGGTGAGTTTGAACGATTGATCATGCCGGATCCGGTCGGCGCGGGCGTGACCATGGAGACGAATCCGGCTGACCTGCCGGAAATGCGTTTCTACAGCAAGGAATTCAGTTACCTTGGCCTGGATCTGGGTGAAACCCGGATTGAAGGCTACCCGGTAGAAAACGGTTTCCACATTGACTCAATAGAAGCAAAGTCAAGTCAATTTGAACTGAGCGCCTCGGGCGACTGGACCAGGGACGCGCAGGGTGACCGGTCTGATTTCAATATCCGTCTTTCCTCGGAAAGCCTTGGCGCCGTACTTAAAGCCCTGGATATCTCATCGGCCATGCAGGGTGGGCAGACGGTGGTGCATTTTGATGCCTGGTGGAACGGGCCACCCGCTGCTTTTGCACTGGAACGATTGAACGGTGAAATGAGTCTGAGCATTGTCCAGGGCAATATCCTGAGTGCAGAGCCGGGTGCCGGGCGCGTGCTGGGCTTGTTAAGTCTGACGGAACTGCCGCGCAGGCTGGCGATGGATTTTCGCGATGTGTTTGATCAGGGTTTTAGTTTTGATGAAGCGTCAGGCACGATGCAGCTTGAAAATGGCACCAGCTTTACCGATGACCTGGTATTGAATTCTACTGCGGCACAGATTTCCATCACCGGCAGCACGGACCTGGTGGCGAAAACATTTAATTACGAAGTTACGGTGCGCCCGGGTGTCAGCAAGGCCTTGCCGGTCATTGGTGCCATTGCCGGTGGACCCGCCGGCGCTGCCGCCGGCCTGGCGCTGCAAGCGTTGCTGCGTGACGCACTGGGTGAAGCGGCGGAAGCCAAATACACGATTCGGGGGCCGTGGTCGAATCCACGGGTAGAACCGGTTGGAAAGTTGCCCGGCAAAGGCGGCGCGACTGAAAATCCGGGAATTGAAAACGATACAGCCGCGCACGATGAAGCGGTGCAAGACAATGATAAAAAAGCCCAACCAAAAGGTGAAAATGGCAATGACTGAAGCACTGAAACTGGCAGAACTGCAACTGCTCGCTCCCGGCGGACTCAGCCACACGGATCTGCACAAGGTGTTGAGTCATTTGATGGGTCCGTCGGTAGACGCCGGTGATCTGTATTTTCAAACTACCTGCCACGAAGCCTGGTCGCTGGAAGACGGCCTGGTCCGCAGTGGCACACATGCGGTGGAGCAGGGTGTTGGTATTCGGGCCATCAGTGGGGAGAAAACCGGCTTTGCCTACGCGGATGAGATCATCATGCCCTCGTTGATGCAGGCGTCGACTGCCGCCCGTGCAATCGCACAACAGGGCTCGCAGGGTGTGGTTAAAGCCTGGCAGCGACAGAATCCACAGGCCTTGTATTCGCCTGCAAACCCCATGGCAGCCTTGAGCGCAGATGAGAAAGTTGACCTGTTGCGGAAAATCGACAGCTACACGCGTTCGCTCGACCCGCGCGTCAAACAGGTCATGGTCAGTATCGCCGCAACCCATGAAACCATTCTGGTTGCATCAACAGACGGCTCGCTGGCTGCTGATGTACGCCCCCTGGTACGCCTGAATGTAACCGTGATCGCGGAACAAAATGGCCGGCGGGAGCAAGGTAGCGAGGGTGGTGGTGGGCGTTTTAACTACCTGCAACTGGTCAGGGACAATGCCTGGCAGCGGTTTGCCGACGAAGCGGTGCGCCAGGCGCTGGTCAATCTTGAAGCCGATGCAGCACCGGCCGGCACCATGACGGTGGTCCTCGGACCCGGTTGGCCGGGTGTCCTGCTGCATGAAGCGGTTGGCCATGGGCTGGAGGGTGATTTTAACCGTAAAGGAACCTCTGCATTCAGTGGCCGTATGGGTGAGAAGGTGGCTGCGGATGGCGTAACCATCGTCGATGACGGCACGCTTGTAGAGCGGCGCGGGTCCCTGAGTGTGGATGACGAAGGCACGCCGACAGAACAGACGGTACTGATTGAAGACGGCGTGCTGGTCAACTATATGCAGGACAAACTCAATGCCCGCCTGATGAATATGAAACCCACCGGCAATGGGCGGCGCGAATCGTTTACCCACCTGCCCATGCCAAGGATGACCAATACTTTCATGTTACCCGGCAAGCACGATCCCGGCGAAATCATCGCTTCGGTCGAGAAGGGCCTGTATGCCGTCAATTTTGCTGGTGGCCAGGTCGATATCACCTCAGGAAAATTCGTGTTTTCCGCCAGCGAAGCCTACCTGATCGAACATGGCAAGGTAACGCGGCCTGTGCGTGGCGCCACATTGATTGGAAGCGGCCCGGAAGTCATGACCCGGGTCAGCATGGTCGGCAATGATTTAAAACTGGATGCGGGTGTCGGTGTGTGCGGCAAGGATGGCCAGAGTGTGCCAGTGGGTGTCGGGCAACCCACTTTAAGAATTGACTCGCTTACTGTCGGTGGAACACAAACGTGAGCACGGTCAGGCAATGGGGGTGCACATGTCGGGCACGTTAAGATTATTGCTATCCGATCCGCAGCGACACAGGGCAGGTCCCCCTGTGACACGCCATGAACCCATGGCCCAGGCCAGCCTCTCGACCGGTTCCGGGTCTCACCTTCTCCGATCCGCGATGACGCGGGTACCTGCCTCTGAGACACGCCGTGAACCCATGGCCCAGGCCAGCCTCTCGACCGGTTCCCGCTCTCACCTCCTCCGTGTAGGCTCTGAAAAAACTTCCCTGTTTTTTAAGGTCTCAGAGACAGGTACCCGCATCCCCGCTGGGTGTGTGGATTCCTATAGTATTGGTGGCAATGGCACTTGTTGGTCAGCTTCACGTAATAATTTGAACAATTTACGCGAAGCGGTTGGCGGTTTACCGAGTTTTACTTCTTTCCTCGCATTGCGAATCAGCTGGCGCAAAGTTTGTGCATTCGCCGCCGGTGTCTGTTCAAGCAGTTCGGCTAAGGCCCGGTCGCTGCCTTCGATCAACCTGTCCCGCCAGGCTTCAATATGATGATGGCGCGCGGTTGCCTGACGGTTTTTCTGATCGATGTTGTGCACAGCATCCAGCAGCGGGCCAGCATCGCGCTGGCGAAGTATTTTAGCGACCGTCATCAGTTGCCGTTTTCTGGCACCGTGCGGGCGGATGCTGCGGGCGAAGTCCACTTCTTTGCGCAGGTCCGGCTCCAGTGGCAGGCCTCCAAGCCGGGTTTCCGGCATCGAGACAAGTGTTCTGGCCAGGTCCAGCAGTTCATGCGCCTCGCGTTTGCGCTGGCTTTTGCTGACCTCGGGCGAGCCGTTGCTGTTGGTGGATTCAATATTGTCAGGTTCGTTCATGCCACACGCTTACCCAGGGGAGTTACCCAATGATAGATTCGAGTATGGTAGCCCAGGCTGTGCCTGACCGCGATCAGGAATTATCCGAAATTTCCGCATGTGCCGAAGTTGCCATCAAGCATGCACGTAGCCTTGGTGCAGACAGCTCCGAAGTATCTGCCAGCATTCACTATGGCCTGAACGTAAACGTACGGCTGGGAGAGGTTGAGACGCTGGAGCATTCCCGCGACCGTGGTATGGGTATCAGTGTGTATATCAACGACAGCAAGGGTCACGCCAGCAGCGCTGATTTGCACATGGCGTCAATTCGACGCTGCGTGGAAAAGGCCATTGACATCGCACGTTTCACCGAAGCGGACAAGTGCAACGCCCTGGCACCGGCTGAGCGTATGTGCCAGCATTTTCCAGACCTCGATCTGTGGCATCCACAACCTCTGGATGCCGTTGCAACCATGGAACGTGCGTTGGCCTGTGAAGCAGCCGGCCTGGACTGCCCGGAGATCACCAATTCAGATGGAGCTTCGGCCTCGGCCGGCTTCGGCCTGAGCGTTTATGCTAATTCAAACGGCTTCCAGGGTCGCAGGGATGGGACCAGCTATGGACAGAGTTGCGTGCTGATTGCCGGTGAAGGTGGCTCCATGCAGCGCGATTTCTGGTATGACTCGCGACGGGCATTCTCAGAGCTTGAGGATGCAGAAAAAACCGGGCGTGAGGCGGCGCGCAGAACGGTTATGCGCCTGGGTGCCCGCAATATCCCCACCTGTGAAGTACCGGTCCTGTTTGCGCCGGAAGTAGCAAAGGGAATATTCGGCCATTTGCTGGGTGCCATTTCCGGGGGGGCGCTGTATCGAAATGCGTCCTTTTTGAAGGATACCGCCGGGCAGCGCCTGTTTGCCGAATGGATGCGGCTGTCGGAGCGTCCGTTTATCAAACGCGGTCCGTCAAGTGCGGCGTTTGATGCCGAGGGTGTCGCTACCAGTGAGCGGGACATCGTTAACAACGGCGTACTGACCGGCTACGTGCTCGGCAGTTATTCTGCCTGCAGACTGGGTCTCGAGACCACTGGAAATGCGGGTGGGGTGCACAATCTGCTGGTTGAACCCGGCCGGTATTCTGCCGGGGATTTGATGCAGCAAATGGGTACGGGCCTGCTGGTCACCGAGGTTATGGGCCAGGGAGTCAGTATTGTGACCGGTGACTATTCCCGGGGAGCGGGTGGGTTTTGGATAGAAAACGGTGAGATTCAGTACCCGGTAGATGAAGTTACCATTGCCGGCCATCTTAAAGACATGTTCATGGGCATTGAAGCCATCGGTACCGATGTGGATACCCGCTCCAATATTCAGACCGGATCGATGCTGCTGGGTAAAATGACAGTTGCCGGTTCATAACAGAGGTACCAGACCAGGATGTTTCGCTATCTGCGCATCGCGACACTATTGACCATACTGGTTGTTGTAGCCGGCAACCAGTTGCTCACTCAGAGCCGCTTAAGTAGCTGGAAAAAGCCACTGTGGGTAACGATATACCCGGTTCTGGCTGAACCAGGCGACAATATCCAGCGTTACGCCGGGAATCTCAGACCGGAATCATTCAAGAATATCGGGGTATTTGTCGGCCGGCAGGCGGCGCGCTATGGCCGGCAACTGGAAACGCCAGTGGTATTCCAGGTAGCGCGCCCGTTGACCACCTTGCCACCCGCATTGCCCGCAGAAAGTTCTGGTGTGAAAGTCGCATTATGGAGCCTAAAAATGCGCTGGTGGGTGTGGAGGAATGGCAGCCAGAAAGGCCTTGCACCCGCAGATATCAAGATGTTCGTATTGTATCAAAATAGCAAACCGGAGGGCCACCTGGAGCGTTCAGTTGGTATACAAAACGGCAGCTACGGCGTGGTTAATGCGGTTGCTTCCCGGCAACTGGCACAGCGTAACCGCATTATTATCACTCACGAGTTGATGCATATTCTTGGCGCCAGCGACAAATATGACCCTTTAACCGGGCAACCCGTTCCACCGGATGGTCTGGCCAATCCGTCGAGTGTGCCGTTATACCCACAAGACCGGGCTGAAATCATGGCGGGTCGCATTGCCATATCCGCCAACCGCTGGCGTCGCCCTGCCAGCCTGGAATCTGTAGTGGTTGGCGCCAGGACAGCCACTGAGATTGGCTGGCGGGATACGCTGTAACCATCAATCGGTTATCCGGTAATTACTGGCATTTTTCTTGACAAACAGGGCGCCAAGCCCTGGCAGGTGCTGATTTATCCATACCAGCGTCTTGTATTGCCTGCCGGGTATCACCAGCGCTTTGACCTTGTCTTCAGACATGGCCTTCAGGGTCTCGCTGACCACTGAATTGGCGTCGAGCCATAAATAGGATGGAAGCTCGCTGACGACACTGCGGGTATGGTTGGCATCATGAAATTCACTGTAGGTAAAACCAGGGCACAGCGCGGTGATTTTCACCCCGGTGTTTTCGTTTTCAAGCGCGAGCGACTCGCTGAACTTGATCAGAAAAGATTTGCTCGCGCCATACAGCGTATGACCGGCACTGGAGGGTATAAGTCCTGCCACCGATGCAACGTTAACAATGTGGCCAACTCCACGCGTCTGCATACCAGGCAGCAATCGCCAGGTCAGTTCACAAACGGCCGTCACCATGACCTGGATAAAATCCGCGTGTTCCTGCCAGTCGGGCACATGGAAACTCCCCGGTAGACCATAACCCGCATTGTTTACCAGGTATTCGACGGCTATATTATCTTCTGCCAGGCGCTTGACGATGTCCTCGCTGGCGGTCTTTTGCGACAGATCAGCGGTGATGATCAGGCTGTTGGCACCGTGTGCAGCTTTTACTTCATCAGCGATCTGCTGCAACCTGTCTGCACGGCGGGCGACCAGTACCAGTTGGTAACCCTGTGCTGCCAGTTGCCGGCAGAACTCGGCCCCTATACCTGCCGATGCGCCGGTGACCAGTGCCCATGGTTGCTGCTGTTCCATTGAAATGTCCTGTTGACCCATAATCCTGACCTGCATCAATTTGAATTAAGCGTAATGCTACTACAATTACACGCTGGCGCTGAGCATGCATTAACCGCAGGCTGCCCTGCTATTACGCTGGCCAATCAATTGGTTCGTGTTGGGCTTGCGAAGTGTTCAGCGCGTCGGTATGCTTGCGCGCCGGCCAAGGCTTTACTGCAAAGGAAGTGTAACAGTGAGAAAAATACTGGTTGCAGGAAATTGGAAAATGCACGGCTCCGGACGCATGGTCCGGTCATTGCTCGAAGGACTGCTGGCAGGCAGTTCGGCACAGGGTGTTGCCGACCTGGCAGTGTTTCCTCCATTTCCTTACCTGTCGCAGGTCGGATCCATGCTGTCCGGTTCGCATATCAAATGGGGCGGACAGACACTCAATCCCAACCCGCAAGGCGCCCATACCGGCGAGATCGACAGCAGTATGCTGACGGACATGGGTTGCTTCTATGTACTTGTCGGCCATTCCGAACGCCGTGCAATTTATGCTGAGAGCGACGCTGACGTAGCCCTGCGTTTCAGCGCGGCACTGGCAGCCGGCCTTGAGCCCGTGCTGTGTGTCGGGGAAACGCGCGAAGAACGCGAAGCCGGCTTGACCGAAGCCGTTGTAAGCCGCCAACTTGACGCGGTTCTGAACCAGGTGGGCATGGCGGCTTTCAGTGGTGCCACCATCGCTTACGAACCGGTCTGGGCGATCGGTACTGGCCTGACCGCCACGCCGCAACAAGCGCAGTCTGTGCATGCATTTATACGTGACAAGTTGGCATCTCTCGATGGTATAATAGCCAGTCAAATACGAATTCTTTACGGCGGCAGTGTGAATGGTTCCAATGCCGCTGATTTGTTTGCCCAGAGTGATATCGACGGTGGACTGGTCGGGGGAGCTTCGCTGGAAGCAGAGGATTTCCTCGCAATTTATAACGCCGTCGCTTGACGACTGTGTGCCAGGGCCTGTTAACACTTACCAGGCCACTGCGACGGGAGTCCATTTTGTTTGCTACAAGGAACGATGAACGTAATGTATTTAATATACTTTAGCGAAGAGAGACGCGGTAGTGGGCAAAATGGGGCCCGTCCCTTCGGGTTGCTGGCCCAAATGACCCCGTGCTGCGTTGCTCGTCATTCAATTGGGATGACCAATCCACTTTCCTCGCGCCTTGCCCGGGGCCATTTGGGCCGGCAACGCAGCGACCTGGCAAGTGTTAGCAGGCCCTAGGATAGGAAAAACATGCAGGTTTTAAATATTTTTCATGTACTCATTGCTATCGCAATGATTGCTTTTATTCTGATTCAGAAAGGTGCCGGCGCTACCGCCGGTGCTGCATTTGGAAGCGGTGCGTCGGGTACCGTGTTTGGTTCACGGGGAGCCGGCAATTTCCTGTCACGCAGCACCTGGGTGCTGGCGACATTGTTTTGCCTGATCAGTTTGAGTATGGCGGTGATGGCCTCACGTTTGGGTACCGCACCTGACGCTGATCTGGGCGTGGTTGCAACTGTCCCGGCCAGCGGGCAGGCGAACAAAGAGCAGTCCGCTGCAGATTTGCCAACCACTGCTGCGCCCCCGACGGTTGAATCTGCCAAACCCTCGGACGTGCCCTCCCTGGATACAACGATTTCACAGCCCGCCGCAAACAAAGCGGGTGATTTGCCGGCAATTGAGCCTGCAGCAAACGCTGCAGATAAGACCAAAGCGACTGATGACGGCGGATCCTGAGGTAGCGATAAGAATTGCCCAAGTGGTGGAATTGGTAGACACGCTATCTTGAGGGGGTAGTGACGTAAGTCGTGCCGGTTCGAGTCCGGCCTTGGGCACCAATTTAATAAATGTGGGTGGCATCTGTTTTTTTTGGGAGCCATCCGGAAATTGAGACTGGAGTATGCTTGCACAATACCTGCCAATTCTGATTTTCCTCGCTGTTTCTACAGTCATTGGTATTGCATTGGTGGCGATCGGTGCTTTGCTGGGCCCCAACAGGCCAAGCGCCGATAAGCTGTCACCTTACGAATGCGGCTTCGAGGCCTTCGAAGATTCCCGTATGAAATTTGACGTGCGTTTCTACCTGGTGGCGATCCTGTTTATTATTTTTGATCTCGAAATCACATTTTTCCTGCCCTGGGCGGCAGCCCTTGACAGCCTCGGCATGATGGGATTCGTAGCGATGTTCGTGTTTGTTGTCGAATTGGTTATTGGTTACATTGTGGTCTGGAAGAGGGGTGCGCTCGAGTGGGAATAATGTATCCGGACCGGTCCGCTGAGCTGGGTGAGATTGACGATATTCTCAGGCCGAATGGTGACAGCAACCCCTTATTGGATCGTGGTGTTGTAACCACCACGCTTGACGCCCTGGTCAACTGGGCACAAACGGGTTCCATGTGGCCGGTCACCTTCGGTCTCGCCTGTTGTGCAGTTGAAATGATGCAGGCAGGTGCCGCACGTTACGATCTCGACCGCTTCGGGGTGATATTCCGTCCCAGTCCGCGCCAGTCAGATGTGATGATCGTGGCCGGCACACTGGTCAATAAAATGGCACCTGCGTTGCGCAAGGTTTATGACCAGATGGCCGGACCCAAATGGGTCATATCGATGGGCTCCTGCGCCAACGGCGGTGGTTATTATCATTATTCCTACGCCGTCACCCGTGGCTGCGACCGGATCATACCGGTGGACGTATATGTACCGGGTTGCCCGCCGACAGCGGAAGCCCTGATTTACGGCATTTTGCAGTTGCAGAGAAAAATCCGCCGCACCAACACGATTGCCCGGTGAGTCCTATGGTAACCGTGACGAAAAGCCTGTCTGATCATGTCGAAGAATATTTTGCCGGGCGGGTTAAATCCTCGAAATCTGCCAACGGCCAGGTAGCTATACAGGTTCCCGTTGATGAATGGTTGGCCGTTGCACAAACGCTGCGTGATGATCCACGCTTTGCATTCAGTCAGTTAACGGATCTTTGCGGGGTCGATCATCTGGGCTATGGTCAGACAGAATGGGAAACAAAAGAGGCGACCTACGATGGCTTCAGTCGTGCTGTGGAGGGCCTGGGCCCCGGTCGTTTTGACTGGAGTAGCCGGCCTGAGTCAGATGCTATTGAGCAGCGTTTCAGTGTCGTTGTACACCTGCTCTCACTGCGCCATAACAGGCGTATAAGCATGGCCACCTTCGCGGCAGACGAGGGCCTGCCGGTTGTGCCGTCGCTGATTGACATCTGGAACTCCGCGAATTGGTATGAACGCGAGACCTTCGACCTGTTCGGCATCGTTTTCGAGGGGCATCCTGATTTGCGCCGGTTATTGACAGACTACGGTTTTACCGGCCACCCATTCCGCAAGGACTTCCCGTTAATCGGAAATGTGACCGTGCGCTACGACGAGCAGAAGGGTCGGGTGATCTATGAACCGGTCGAAATTGAACCTCGGGTACTGGTCCCCCGGGTGATCCGCAACGATTCACGCTACCAGGTTGATGAAGTTGACAGGGCGGCGGATGAAGCTGCCGACTCTCCCGCGCCCGGAGCAGAGCAGAAATGACTGAAATTCGCAATTACACGATGAATTTCGGGCCACAGCATCCGGCAGCCCACGGCGTGCTGAGGTTGGTGCTGGAGATGGACGGCGAAACCATCATGCGCGCCGACCCGCATATCGGTTTGTTGCATCGGGGTACCGAGAAACTGGCGGAAAGCAAACCGTTCAACCAGGCCATTGGTTATATGGACCGGCTGGACTATGTTTCAATGATGTGCAATGAGCACGCCTATGTGCGAGCTATTGAACAATTGCTGGGTATTGAAGCACCGGTACGGGCGCAATACATACGCACCATGTTTGACGAAATTACCCGTATCGGAAATCACATGTTATGGATTGGCTCCGGCGGACTCGACCTGGGTGCCATGACCATGTTCATCTATGCATTCCGCGAGCGTGAAATGACCATGGATATGTACGAGGCGGTATCCGGAGCCCGCATGCATGCGAGCTACTACCGCCCTGGCGGTGTTTACCGCGACCTGCCCGATACGGTGCCGTTGTATAAAGAGTCACCCTGGACCAGGGGCAAGAACCTCAAGCGCAAGAACGAATGGCGGGAGGGTACCCTGCTGGATTTTATTGAGGCTTTTGCCACGGATTTCCCGTCCAAAGTTGACGAATACGAAACCCTGTTGACTGATAACCGCATCTGGAAGCAACGCACCGTGGGCATTGGCGTGGTTTCGCCCGAACGGGCGTTACAACTGGGTTTTACCGGTGCCATGTTGCGCGGCTCCGGGGTGGAGTGGGATCTGCGTAAGAAGCAGCCCTATGCCATGTACCACAAAATGGATTTCGATATTCCCGTGGGCGTCAACGGCGACTGCTACGACCGCTACCTGGTACGTATCGAGGAGATGCGCCAATCGGCCAGGATTATTTTGCAATGCGTGCAATGGCTGCGTGCCAACCCGGGCCATGTGATGTTGAAAAACTTCAAGGTTATACCGCCGACCAGGGCAGAGATGAAAGGCGATATGGAAGCCCTGATCCATCACTTCAAGCTGTTCACCGAGGGTTACAGCGTGCCCAGGGGTGAAGTCTATGCGGCGGTTGAGGCACCCAAGGGTGAGTTTGGCTGCTACCTGGTGTCAGATGGCGCCAACAAGCCGTTCCGCGTACATATGAGAGCGCCCGGTTTTGCGCATCTTGCTGCCATGGATGAAATGGTCAGGGGACATATGCTGGCCGATGTCGTGGCGATTATGGGAACCCTGGATATTGTATTTGGAGAGGTAGACCGCTGATGAGCCACAGAGCCGAATTCATTGCCGGAAAACGCGCGCTTCTCAATGAAGAAACCCGTATAAAAATTGACCACTGGGTGGCGAAATTTCCACCGCAACACAAGCGTTCGGCGTTGATCCAGGCGCTCATTGCAGCCCAGGGCCAGAATGGTGGCTGGATCAACAACGACCTGATTGAAGCCGTTGCAGACTACCTTGACCTGCCGCCGGTCTGGGCGTATGAAATCGCCAGTTTCTACTCCATGATTGACACCAAACCCGTGGGCAAACACAAGGTCAATATCTGCACCAATATCTCCTGCTGGCTCAATGGTGCGGAAGATATCGTCAGTCACGTGGAAAACAAACTCGGCATAAGCATGGGTGAAACCACTGCAGACCAGCGCATAACCCTGATTGTTGAGGAAGAATGTCTGGCGGCGTGTTGTGGTGCGCCGATGATGGTGGTCGACGGTCATTACCATGAGAAACTCGACACGGCCAAGGTCGATGAAATACTGGATGGACTGGACTAATGCTCACTCAAGGCACGATTGAGGGAGGGCAGCCATGAGCGGCCATAACGTTGTTTTTACTACGCTTGATGCTGAGCAGCCGTGGGCAATGGACACCTATCTTGCTATCGACGGCTACCAGGCATGGAGAAAAATCCTGGCCGAAAAAACCGACCCTGTGGAGATCATTGACAACCTCAAGCTTTCGGCCTTGCGTGGCCGTGGCGGTGCGGGTTTCCCGACCGGGTTGAAGTGGAGCTTTATGCCACGTTCCGCACCTGTGCAAAAATACCTTCTGTGTAATTCGGATGAATCAGAGCCTGGCACCTGTCATGACCGCGATATCCTCAGATTCAACCCCCATGCAGTGATTGAAGGCATGGCCATCGCTGCCTATGCGATGGGTGCCACGGTGGGCTATAACTACCTCCGCGGCGAGTTCCACCATGAGCCGTTTGAACGGTTCGAGGCTGCACTCATAGAAGCCTATACGGACGGCTTGCTGGGTAAAAACATATTGGGCAGCGGTGTAGATATGGATATCTATGCGATTTTGGGTGCCGGCGCTTATATTTGCGGTGAAGAAACAGCCCTGATGGAGTCTCTGGAAGGCAAAAAAGGCCAACCGCGCTTCAAACCGCCTTTTCCGGCCAATTACGGCCTGTACGGCAAGCCCTCAACCATCAATAACACCGAAACACTGGCCTCGGTGCCGCATATCATGCGCAACGGTGGTGAGTGGTTTCTGAATATCGGCAAGCCCAACAACGGCGGCCCCAAGGTGTTCTCGGTTTCCGGGCACGTGAACAGGCCCGGCAATTATGAAGTGCCGCTGGGAACACCGTTCAGTGAATTGCTGGCAATGGCTGGCGGTGTGCGTAACGGCAATGCTTTAAAGGGAGTGATTCCAGGTGGTTCCTCCATGCCGGTGTTGCCCGCCGATGTGATGATGGCCATGACCATGGATTACGACGCGCTGGGCAAGGCCGGTTCCGGCCTTGGATCCGGTGCGGTGATCGTCATGGACGAAACAACCTGCATGGTCAAGGCATGTACGCGCATTGCGCGCTTCTATCACATGGAGTCCTGCGGCCAGTGCACGCCCTGCCGCGAGGGTACCGGCTGGATGCATCGCGTGTTACAGCGAATCGTTGACGGCAACGGCAGAATTGAGGATCTGGAATTGCTGAAGTCAGCCGCCGGGCAAATCGAAGGTCATACCATTTGTGCTTTTGGCGAGGCCGCCGCCTGGCCCGTGCAGGGCTTCCTGCGCCAGTTCAGGAACGAATTTGAATACTACATCGAGCACGGCCACTCAATGGCTGGTGGTAAAAAGGGGAAAGCTGCATGAGCACGCAGCCCGCCAAAAGCACTGATATGGTGAGCATTGAAGTTAATGGCATGGCCCTGAAGGTGCCCAAAGGCTCAATGATTATCGAGGCAACGGATAAAGCCGGGATCAGTGTCCCGCGGTTTTGCTACCACAGTAAACTGAGTATTGCGGCCAATTGCCGCATGTGCCTGGTGGATGTTGAAAAAGCCCCCAAACCCATGCCTGCCTGTGCCACACCGGTGATGGATGGCATGAAGGTCTATACCCATTCACGCCGTGCAATCGATGCGCAGCATGGCGTGATGGAATTCCTGTTGATCAACCACCCGCTGGATTGTCCAATTTGTGATCAGGGTGGTGAATGCGAACTACAGGATCAGGCCATGGGCTATGGCCGCTCCGTTTCACGCTTTGTTGAGCGCAAACGTGTCGTTAGCGACCACGATATCGGTCCGTTGATACAAACCGACCTGACCCGCTGTATTCAATGCACGCGCTGTATACGCTTTCTGGATGAAATTGCCGGCACCTTTGAATTGGGCATGTTTGGCCGTGGCGACCGCTCATTCATCGGTACCAGCCTCCTGCAGGGCGTAGATTCAGAATTGTCCGGTAATGTTATTGACCTGTGTCCGGTCGGTGCATTGACCAACAAGCCATTCCGCTATTCGGCCCGCGCCTGGGAATTGATGGCCAGGCCATCCGTGGCAGTGCACGACGGAGTGGGTTCCAATTTGTGGTACCACACCCGCCGCGGGCGCGTTTTACGGGCTGTTCCAAAGGCGTGTGACACGACCAACGAAACCTGGTTGTCAGACCGCGACCGCTATTCCCATTTCGGCTTGAATGCCGAAGACCGGGTGCTCGAGCCGATGATCAAGGTGGATGGCGAGTGGCAGAATGTTTCCTGGGACGAAGGTATCCGTGCGGCCGTTAAAGCCCTGCGTGACACCGTTTCCGGCCACGGTGGCGAGCAACTGGGTGTTTTGATGTCTGCAGGCGTTGCAACCGAGGAATACTATCTGGCACAACGGCTGGCGCGTGCGCTCGATTGCCAGAATATCGACCATCGTTTACGGCAACAGGATTTCAGCGATGACAATGTGCGCATCCAGAGCCCGGCTTTTGAAACGCCGATGGCGGCCATCGACAGCACGGATGTGCTCCTGCTGGTGGGTAGCAATATCCGCTTTGAGGCACCTATATTAGGCCAGCGTGTGCGCAAAGCCTGGCGCAACGGCGCGAAGATCAACGCTGTTAACCCGGTGGATTGGAGTTTCACTTTCGATCTGACCAATGCAGTGATTACTGCACCGCAGAATATGGTGTCGGAGCTGATTGCGGTTGCCAGGGAGATTTCCAGCCTGACTGGCCATGCGTTACCCGGGTTCTTGTCAGCCCCGCCCGACAGCGCCCGGTCAGGTGCAACAGGTCGGGAAGAATCTCGCAAAAAGCAAGAATTTTGCAAAGAGCAAGAATTTCGCAAAGAGCAAGAATTTCGCAAAGAGCATAGGGCAATCGCTGAATTACTAACCGGTGAAGGCACCAAGATGCTATTGCTGGGCCAGACCGCCCTGGCGCATAGTCAGGCTGCCTGGTTACGTTGTCTGTCCAGGTGGATTGCGACTGCAACCGGAGCCGCGCTGAATCGGGTCAGCGATGGCGGCAACGCGACCGGTGCTGCGCTGGCGGGCGCCTTACCGGGGCAGGGACCGGGGGGCAGCGCGGCAGATGAGGGCCTTGGTGTCCGCGCAATGCTGGCCGCACCGGTTAAAGGCTACCTGTTATGGGATTGCGAACCGGAATTTGATTTGGCCAATCCGGCGCTGGCCAGGGCTGCATTGTCATCAGCAGATCATGTCGTGGCCGTGACCGCATTTGCTGGCGAAGGCCTGCAAGCCTGTGCGGATATACTATTGCCGCTGGCACCGGCGGCCGAGTCAGAGGGCCTGTTCTATTCACTGGACGGACAATCATTCGAAGTAGCCCCGGCAGGGCAGGTCTCGGGCCAGGCAAAACCGGGTTGGAAGATCCTGCGCCGGCTGGGTGCTGAGCTTGAGTTGGACGGTTTTGACCAGGTAGACCTGGCTGCAGTGCGGGAGGAAATGCTCGCAGAAATTGGTAATACTACCGCTTCAGCGGCACCAGCCGAACCGGGTAAAGCTGACCTGGCTACGCCAGACAGGGTTGACGGCCTGTACCGAGTGGGGGAAGTGGCCATGTATTCTGTTGATGCGCTATGCAGGCGTTCAGAATTTTTGCAGCAAACGTCACCCGCACAAAATGATTTTGTTGGTCTGAATCCCCAGGACGCCGGTCGCCTTGCGCTGGCGGAAGGCGGGCAGGCAAGCGTTGGCCAGGGGGAGGCACGTGTCACATTGCCGGTGCGTATCTGTAGTGAACTGCCTGTCGGGGCAGTGTGGCTCAAAAGTGCGACCGGGGCCGCCAGCGGCCTGGGAGACAGTTTTGGACCCATCAGCGTGGAGGCGGGCTGATGCTTGACGCATTGTTGTATGTGTTGTGGACGCTGATCAAGATTCTTGCGATCGTTCTTCCGTTAATTATCGCGGTGGCTTTTTATACCTATTTTGAGCGTAAGGTCATTGCCGCTATGCAAGTTCGCATTGGTCCGAATCGTGTTGGGCCGCTGGGGCTGATACAGCCGTTTGCCGATGTACTAAAGCTGCTTTTAAAAGAGATAATCCTGCCGACCAACGCCAACCGTTTCCTGTTCGTACTGGCCCCTGTTATTGCGATGGCACCGGCACTGGCGGCCTGGGCAGTAATACCTTTCAATGACTTCATGGTATTGGCCGATGTTGACGCCGGGCTGTTATACGTACTGGCACTGACGTCGTTGGGTGTATACGGCACCATCATTGCCGGTTGGGCATCCAACTCCAAGTACGCACTGCTGGGGGCGATGCGCTCCTGCGCACAATCGGTTTCCTATGAAATTGCCATGGGTTTCTCACTGGTGGGGGTGTTGATCCTCTCAGGCACGCTTAATCTTCGTCAGATTGTACTGGCCCAGCAAGGCGGTATATTTGACTGGTACTGGCTGCCGTTGTTTCCGCTGTTTGTGATCTACCTGATCTCAGGGCTGGCTGAGACCAACCGCGCGCCGTTTGACATGGCCGAAGGTGAGTCGGAAATCGTTGCCGGCTTTCACGTGGAGTATTCCGGTTCTGCGTTCGCGGTGTTCTTTCTGGCCGAATACGCCAACATGATCCTGATTTCCGGCCTCTCGGCCATCCTGTTTGCCGGTGGCTGGTTGTCACCCTTCCAGGGCATGCCGATATTAGGTGACACACTGTTGGGCGAGGGTAGTATTTTCTGGTTCCTGGCTAAAACTGTTGTATTTATGTTCTTGTTCTTGTGGTATCGGGCAACATTTCCCCGCTACCGTTATGACCAGATTATGCGCCTGGGATGGAAAGTTTTTATTCCGATCACGCTGGTTTGGGTGCTGGTTGCAGCTTTGATGACCTTGCTCGGCATCGTGGTAAGGGGTAGCTGATCATGAAACGGATCATCGAATATTTCCGCAGCCTGATGTTACTTGAACTGATGGCGGGCCTGGGCGTCACCATGCGCTATTTTTTCCGCCCGAAATTCACGATCAATTACCCGGAAGAAAAAACGCCCAAGTCTCCCCGTTTCCGTGGTTTGCATGCCTTGCGCCGCTATCCCAACGGCGAAGAGCGCTGCATTGCCTGCAAGTTGTGCGAGGCAGTGTGTCCGGCATTGGCGATCACCATCGAATCTACCCGGCGCGATGACGGCAGTCGTCGTACCACGCGGTATGAGATTGACTTATTCAAATGTATTTTCTGTGGCTTTTGCGAAGAGTCCTGTCCAGTGGATTCCATTGTAGAGACCGGGTTTCTTGAATATCACTTTGAGAACCGGGCTGAGAGCATCATGACCAAGGATAAATTGCTGGCCATCGGTGATCGTTTTGAAGCCGAGATTGCAGAAAACCGAAACAAGGATGCGGCTTACCGATGATTGTCCAGGAACTTGTTTTTTATGCTTTTTCACTGGTGGCGGTGTTGGCGGCCGGCATGGTAATTTCAGTGCGCAACCCGGTTTATGCGGTGCTGTTCCTGGTGCTGACCTTTTTCAGCGCGGCCGCTATCTGGATATTACTGGAAGCAGAATTCCTCGCCATCGTGCTGGTGTTGGTGTACGTGGGCGCAGTAATGGTGCTGTTCCTGTTTGTTGTCATGATGCTGGATGTCAACATTGATCCATTGAAAGAAGGGTTTATCCGTTACCTGCCGGTGGCGTTGCTGGTGGCGGCAACGATGGCCACCGAGTTGCTGATGGTCATTTTGAGCAAAGGACGGTTTGGTGCGGACGCCTTCCCTGTACCGGCACCGCATCCTGCGGGTTACAGCAATACCCGGGCACTGGGGGAACTGCTGTACACCAATTACCTGCTACCGTTTGAAGTTGCCGGAGTGATCCTGCTGGTGGCGATTATCGCGGCCATCGCTTTGAGCCTGCGACATCGGCCAGGCGTAAGAAAGCAGGACCCTGCCAAGCAGGTCAGGGCCCGCCGGGATGAGAGTGTCCGGCTGGTTAAAATGAAATCAGAAAAGCCGCAGGGAGGTTGACCGGCATGCTGACACTGGCACATTTTCTGACCTTGGGCGCGATACTGTTCAGCCTCAGTATTGCGGGAATATTTATCAACCGCAAAAACGTCATCATCCTGTTGATGTGTATTGAGCTGATGTTGTTGGCGGTCAATATGAATTTCGTTGCGTTCTCACGCTTTGGCGGCAACCTTGATGGCCAGGTGTTCGTATTCTTCATCCTGACGGTGGCGGCGGCGGAGGCTGCTATTGGCCTGGCCATCCTGGTGGTGCTGTTTCGTAACCGGCAAACCATTAACGTCGCCGAAATGGATGACCTGAAAGGATGAGCATGTCGCTGCAAACCACGCTTTTACTGATACCGCTGCTGCCGCTGGCCGGTGCGGTACTGGCCGGTTTATTTCGTAACCAGGTGGGCCGTACCGGCTCGCATGTGGTTACGATACTTGGAGTAGCCCTTTCATTCGCGCTGTCGGTCTGGGTGTTGTATCAGCAGATATACGCTGACTTGGGGACCGTAAATATCACTATCTATACGTGGATGATTGCTGATGGGGTGCGCTTCCAGATTGGTTTCCTGCTGGATCACCTGACGTCTTTGATGATGACTGTTGTGACCTTTGTTTCACTGATGGTACACATTTACACCATCGGCTATATGCGGGAAGACCCTGGTTACCAGCGCTTTTTCAGCTACATCGCCCTGTTTACTTTCTCGATGTTGATGCTGGTCATGTCCAATAACTTCCTGCAACTGTACTTTGGTTGGGAAGCCGTGGGCCTGGTTTCCTACCTGTTGATCGGCTTTTGGTTCAACAAGGAGTCCGCCATTCAGGCCAACCTGAAAGCATTCCTGGTCAACCGCGTGGGTGACTTCGGTTTCCTGCTGGGTATTGCAGCCGTCCTGTTGACTTTCGGCACGCTGGATTACGCCGAGGTATTCAGTCGGGCGGGCTCAGTCGCCAACCAGACAATAACCATTCCCGGTGGTATTGAATGGAATATGCTGACCTTCATTAGTGTGGCCCTGTTTATCGGTGCCATGGGTAAATCGGCACAAGCGCCACTGCACGTATGGCTGCCGGATTCAATGGAAGGCCCGACACCGATTTCTGCCCTGATCCATGCTGCCACGATGGTAACCGCTGGTATCTTCCTGGTGGCCAGAATGTCGCCGCTGTTCGAATTCAGTGATGCAGCCTTGAGCTTTGTCATGCTGATTGGTGCGGTGACGGCGCTGTTTATGGGACTGGTTGGCATCGTGCAGAACGATGTAAAACGCGTGATTGCCTATTCGACCCTGTCCCAGCTTGGCTACATGACAGTGGCTTTGGGTGTTTCGGCATACTCTGCGGCAATTTTTCACCTGATGACACACGCGTTTTTCAAGGCGCTGCTGTTCCTGGGTGCCGGTTCGGTCATCATTGCGCTGCATCATCAGCAGGATATGCGTTTTATGGGTGGACTGAGGAAACATATGCCCGTGACCTGGATTACAGCCTGGGTTGGTACGCTGGCATTGGTTGGTTTCCCATTCTTTTCAGGCTTTTATTCCAAGGATGCCATTATCGAAGCGGTCGCAGAATCGAACCGCTGGGGCAGTGGATTTGCATATTTCGCGGTGGTTACCGGTGTGCTGATTACGGCCATCTACAGTTTCAGGCTGCTGTATCTCACCTTCCATGGCAAAGAGCGCTTCGAGGTGGACCATGGTGCCGGTGAGCACCCGCCCGACGGCATCGTGCCGCACGCGCCAAAGGAATCACCGCTGGTGGTTACTATCCCACTGATACTGCTGGCCATACCTTCCATGTTTATTGGCTGGTATACGATTGAGCCCATACTGTTTGGTGGCTGGCTGGATGATTCCATCACGGTGCTGGACAAAAACAATGTACTGGCAGGGTTGGGTGAACAATTCCAGGGCGCGACAGCCATGGCGACGCACGCGGTATCCACACTGCCTTTCTGGCTGATGATCACCGGCCTGGCATTGACCACAGTGATTTATTTGTTCCGGCCTGCGCTGGCCGATGCCATCCGCAGACGGATGCCGTTCTTTTATCGCCTGCTCGACCACAAGTATTACTTCGACGAGTTCTACCAGAAAGTTTTTGCGCGCGGAGGCGTCAGGCTGGGCCGGAACCTGTGGCACAAAGCGGATGCCGGTATTATTGACTCCGGTATCGTTGACGGCACGGCCCGGTTAGTTCAATGGGTGGCAGCGCGTGTGCGCCGCTGGCAGACCGGATTTCTGTATGACTATGCATTCGTCATGATTATTGGCCTGATTGGCATTTTGGCGGTGTGGGTAACAATGAACCCTGGATGATGAATGGAATGATGAACGGGTTTTTTCTCAGTATATTGATCTGGCTGCCAATACTCGGTTCTATCGCCGTGATGGCGGCCGGTGCACAGCGCCCGGCAATGGCCAAAGGCCTTGCCCTGGTCATATCGGCTGCCACGTTCGCACTCGGCTTGCCGCTGTACTTTTCGTTTGACACCTCGACCGCCGCCATGCAGTTCGTCGAGCGCCGACCGTGGATAGAAATATTAAACATCCAGTATTACCTGGGTGTCGACGGCTTCTCTTCACCGCTAATATTGCTGACCCTGTTTTTTGGCGTGCTGGTGGTGCTGGCCGGCTGGCGTTCGATCCAGAAGAACGTCAATCAGTACATGGCGGCTTTCCTGGTCATGGAAGGCCTGATGATCGGTGTGTTCTCCGCGCTTGATGGCTTGTTGTTCTACATATTCTTTGAGGCCATGCTGATCCCGATGTTCCTGATTATCGGGATCTGGGGCGGGCCGCGACGGGTCTACGCGACGATAAAGTTCTTTCTGTACACCTTTCTCGGTTCGGTGTTCATGCTTATCGGTTTGATCTACCTGTATATCGTATCGGGAAGTTGGGACATTCTGGTCTGGCACGACCTGCCGTTGGGCTTCACCGAACAGAAGTGGTTATTTCTCGGTTTTCTGGCAGCTTTTGCCGTCAAGATTCCGATGTTCCCGGTACACACGTGGTTGCCGGATGCACATGTAGAAGCACCGGCAGGCGGTTCGGTCATCCTGGCAGCGATTATGTTGAAAATCGGTGGCTACGGGTTCATCCGCTTCAGTTTGCCGATCACCCCCGACGCCTCTGCTGCGCTTGACTGGCTGGTAATTGGTTTGTCGTTAATTGCAGTTGTCTATATCGGCTTTGTGGCACTGGCCCAGCAGGATATGAAGAAGCTGATTGCTTATTCATCAATATCCCATATGGGTTTCGTTACCCTCGGTCTGTTTATTGCCTTTTCTATCTACCGTAAAACCGGCGATGTATCGGGGGCGGCACTCGGTGTGGAAGGCGCGGTAGTGCAGATGATTTCGCACGGATTTATCTCAGGTGCAATGTTCCTGGCAGCAGGCGTATTGTATGACCGGGTGCACAGTCGCATGATCAAGGATTATGGCGGAGTTGCCAATACCATGCCGTGGTTCGCATTTTTTGTCGTGCTGTTCATGATGGCCAATTCAGGCCTGCCGGGAACCAGCGGGTTCGTTGGCGAATTCATGATAATCCTGTCGTCGTTCCAGGCCAATTTCTGGTTTGCATTCCTGGCAGGGCTTACCCTGATTCTGGGTGCAGCTTACAGCCTGTGGATGGTTAAGCGTGTCATTTTTGGGGCAGTGGCCAACAGTGATGTCCAGAACCTTCAGGACATCGATGTCCGTGAGGCTTTTATTCTCGGAACACTGGCCGTGGCCATCCTGCTTCTGGGGATATGGCCGCAACCACTGGTGGATATTCTGCAGGCCTCTGTAAATAACCTGTTACACCACATTGTTCAATCGAAGATCATATGACAAGGGCAGCGCTGAAATGTTACTAGTTCATCCGGAAATCTGGGTCCTTGTGATGGCCTGTGTGATCATGCTGGTGGATCTGTTTCTGCGCGAAGAACGCCGTGGAATCATTCACATGCTGGCTATGTTAACCCTGATTTTTGCCGCCATCATTACTTTGAGTGGCGATTATCTCGTTGGCGACGCACAGTCCGTGACTGCTTTCAGCGGCCATTTTATCCGCGATCCCATGGGGGATGTGCTGAAAGTATTCAGTTTTGTCACGCTTGGCCTGATTTTCACCTATGCCAAGTTTTACCTGCGCAACTTCAATATGTTCCGCTCAGATTTTTATACCCTGAGCCTGTTTGCATTGCTGGGAGTCATGTTGCTGATTTCTGCCAACAGCCTGCTCATGATCTACCTTGGGTTGGAACTGATCTCACTGTCCGTCTACGCCCTGGTTGCATTTAACCGTGAATCCAGCAGGGGGTCAGAGGCAGCGATGAAGTATTTCGTGCTGGGATCGATAGCATCCGGAATGCTGCTTTACGGCATGTCGATGATCTATGGTGCTACCGGCAGTCTTGGCCTCAACGAGATTGCCGCAGCCATCAGCAGCCAGGGTGAGCATGATATTTTGTTGATTTTCGGCCTCGTGTTTGTGGTCGTTGGGATTGCGTTCAAATTCGGCGTGGTACCGTTCCATATGTGGATACCCGATGTGTATGAAGGCGCCCCTGCGGCAGTTACCCTGTTCATATCTTCAGTACCCAAGCTCGCGGCCTTTGCAATGGCATTCCGCTTGCTGCAAACCGGTCTGGGTGATTTGCATATTCATTGGCAGGGCATGCTGCAGGTGCTTGCGTTGCTGTCGATCGTGCTGGGTAACCTGGCTGCCATCATGCAAACCAACATCAAGCGAATGCTGGCGTATTCCACCATTTCACATATGGGATTTGTGCTGTTGGGCTTGCTGCCAGGCAGTGCCTTCGGGTTCGGTGCATCGATGTACTACGTGATGGTCTATGCCCTGATGTCCACAGCAGCGTTTGGCATGGTCATCATGTTAAGTTCGGCTGGAGTCGAGGCAGAGCACCTGGATGATTTCAAAGGCCTAAACCAACGCAACCCGTTTTATGCGGCCATCATGGGGATCGTTATGTTTTCCATGGCCGGGGTACCACCCATGATCGGATTCTTTGCCAAGTGGCTGGTCATCAAGGCTGCCATTGATGCGGGCTTGCTGTGGTTGGCTATCGTGGCGGTCATATTTGCAGTCATTGGCGCGTTTTATTACCTGCGTGTTATCAAGTACATGTATTTTGACGAACCGGAGAATGAGACTCCTATTACGGTCCCGGTAGACTTTAGTGCGGCAATCACCCTGAACGGCCTGTTGATTCTCGGGCTGGGCATTTTCTCCAGTTCGCTGATCACCATCTGTATGAAAAGCTTCGCCGCCCTGTAAATTGTAAAAAACTCATTACCTCAATAACACTTTCCTGATCAGTGGTAATCAACTCTTGTAATTCCCTCTTTGAGTCTTTATTATGCCCTCCTTGCCTGATGCGGGGTGGAGCAGTCTGGCAGCTCGTCGGGCTCATAACCCGAAGGTCGCAGGTTCGAATCCTGCCCCCGCTACCAAATATTTATCCAGGGTCCGGCAGGGCCTTTTTTTGTGTTACCGGCAGTGGTTGTGAAGTACCACGCTGGTCGGTAGTCCCAGCGACAATTGGATGGTGAAATGAAATAAAGCTGTCGCATCCGCCCGGGTGGGCGTGATTGGGTAAGTTCCGGTATTCCGGGGCTGATCGTCGGGGGCGTGTGGGCCCTTTTTTTGTATCTGTAAATCGGGCCAGAAGAAATATGCGCAGCGCGGGGATTTGAGTGGAGATAGTGGTTTGAGTGCACAGAAATTGAATGCGATGTTGCAGCCCCTGGTGGAAGACCTCGGTTACGAGTTTGTCGGCCTGGAGTACAACAGCAATCCGAAACATTCAGTACTGCGCATATATATTGACCGGGACAATGGTGTGACAATTGACGATTGTGAACGCGTAAGCCGGGAGACGGCTGCGCTACTGGATGTAAAGGATCCGATCAAGCGTCATTACAATCTGGAGGTTTCGTCGCCTGGTCTTGACCGGCCACTGTTCTCGCTGGCACATTTTACCGAGTTCAAGGGGCAGGAAGTCAAGGTCAGCCTGTTCGCACCACAAGCTGGCCGGCGTAAGTTCCAGGGTTTGATCCGGGGTGTTAATGAGAGCAGTGTCACCATTGCTCAGGATGGTACAGATGTGGTACTTGATTTTAACAATATCGCCAAGGCGCGTTTGGTTCCGGACTACGGCAGTATCCTGGCCGGACACCAAGCAGAAAAGTAGCAGCAGGGGGAGTCCCCCGCACGGAGTCAAAGCAGATGAGTAAAGAAATTCTCCTGGTTGTAGACGCAGTATCCAATGAGAAAGGTGTCGCCAAGAGCGTCATTTTTGAGGCGCTTGAAGCAGCACTGGCATCGGCGACCCGCAAGCGTCACAACGATGAAATTGAGGCGCGTGTCAGTATTGATCGCGACACGGGTGAATATGAAACCTTCCGTTGCTGGGAAGTACTTGATGACGATGCGGAAATGGAATCAGACCAATACCAGATCCTGCACCAGGACGCGCTGGCGCTCAACCCGGAAATCGAGGTGGGTGCAAAGATCGAAGAACCCATGGAGAACGTGGAGTTTGGCCGTATTGCGGCACAGACAGCCAAGCAGGTCATTGTGCAGCGTGTCCGCGAAGCTGAGCGTGAACAAGTAGTTGACGCTTACAGGGACCGTGAGGGCGAACTGATCAACGGTATTGTCAAACGCATAGAGCGGGGTAATGTATACCTTGATCTGGGTGGCAATGCAGAGGCCTTTGTCGCTCAGCGTCATATGATCCAGGGCGAAACAGTCCGCCCCGGTGATCGTTTGCGTGCATACCTGTATGAAGTCAAGCCGGATGTACGTGGCCCGCAACTATTTGCCAGTCGCACCATCAAGGAATTCCTGATCGCACTATTTGAGCTGGAAGTTCCGGAGATTGGCCAGGAACTGATCTCCATCATGGGCGGCGCGCGGGATCCCGGTCGACGGGCGAAAATCGCGGTTAAATCCAACGACCCGCGTACCGACCCGATCGGTGCCTGCGTGGGTATGCGTGGTTCCCGGGTCCAGGCTGTATCGAATGAACTGGCGGGCGAACGTATTGATATTATCCTGTGGGACGAGAACCCGGCCCAGTTTGTTATCAATGCCATGGCACCGGCAGAAGTCGCCTCCATTGTCGTCGATGAAGAGCGCCACATGATGGATATCGCAGTTGAAGAAGTCAACCTGTCGCAGGCCATTGGTCGTGGTGGGCAAAACGTCAGGTTGGCCAGTGACCTGTGTGGCTGGGAATTGAATATATTGACGGTGGAAGACGCCGACAAGAAGGGTGAAGAAGAAGCCGGTAAGGTGCTTGCTATCTTTATGGAGCGCCTGGATGTGGATGAAGGTGTTGCCAATATTCTCGTGGCCGAGGGTTTCAGCAATGTCGAAGAGGTGGCTTACGTTCCAGATTCCGAATTGCTGGAAATTGAAGAATTCGACGAGGATATGGTGGCCGAATTGCGTCGTCGGGCCCGGGATGCATTGTTGACACAATTGATTGCCAAAGAAGAAGCCCTCGATGAGAACAGTCCTGCTGAAGATCTTTTGAACCTCGAAGGGATGACCGAACGCCTGGCCTTCCGGCTGGCAGAAAAGGGTACCCGCACACAGGAAGACCTGGCAGAACTCGCAGTTGATGAACTACTGGAAGTGGATGATATGCCGGAAGAGGCGGCTGCCGCATTGATTATGGCGGCGCGCGCCCCCTGGTTTGAAGAAGAAAACCAGGAGTCTTGAGTAAAGGCCTTCAAGGAGCAGAATATATGTCCAAAGTAACCGTTTCACAATTGGCCGAAGTCCTGGGTGTCAGTATCGATAAACTGATTGCCCAGATGGATAAAGCCGGCATACAAGTCGCTTCCGGCGATGAGGCCGTATCCAATGACGATAAGAAGAAATTGCTTTTCCACCTGAGATCAAGCCACGGCAAGTCTGAAATCGACGCGACAGCGCCCCGCCAGGTTACGCTGAAACGTAAATCCGTGAGTGAGCTGCGTATTTCCGGCAGCGGGCCGAGAGCATCCACGCGGACAGTCAACGTCGAGATCCGCAAGCGCCGCACATACGTCAATCGTGCAGTACTGCAAGATGCTGATAAGAATGACCCGGAACGTGAAAAAGTTCAGCAGGCCCTGGCGGAAGCGCAAAAGCGCCGTGATGATGAGGCTAAAGTTCGCGAGGACGCCGCTGAGAAATCGCGTCATGAGGCAGAAGAGACCGCCCGCCTGGCCGCAGAGGAGCAGGCTCGCAAGGTTCAGGAAGAGCAGTCACGCCGCGAAGCAGAAGAACGACAGCGCGAAGAAGAATCCAAGCGCGAGGCGGAAGAGAGTGAGCGCAAAAAGGAAGAGGAGCGCGCGCGCAAACTGGCCGAAGAGCAACGTAAGCGTAAAAAGGAACGGGCCAAGCCTGCAACCCGCTATGGCCGAGCAGAATTACACGTGGCACGGGGTACCGCAGCGCGGCGCCGTAAACCGGCAAGGCGGGTCAGCACCTCAGCGCGGCCAACCGAACACGGCTTCTCGAAACCGACCGCACCGGTGATCAGGGATGTAGCCATTCCTGAAACTATCACGGTGGCCGAGTTAGCTAAAATGCTGGCTATCAAGGCGGGTGAGGTGATCAAAGTGCTGATGAACATGGGCATGATGGTAACCATCAACCAGCCCATTGACCAGGACACGGCCATTCTGGTGGTGGAGGAAATGGGCCATACGGCCACTGCTGCGGAAGACAAGGGTATTGAGCAGGCGTTATTGGCAGACGAGGCAGGGTCCGAAACCGAGGGTATTCCCCGGCCGCCGGTAGTCACCGTCATGGGCCATGTCGATCACGGCAAGACCTCACTGCTAGATTACATCCGCAAGACCAGGGTAACCGACTCAGAGGCAGGTGGTATCACGCAGCACATCGGTGCATATCATGTGAAGACTGACCGCGGCATGATCACCTTCCTTGATACGCCCGGACATGCCGCCTTTACCGCGATGCGTGCACGTGGTGCGAAAGCTACGGATATCGTGGTGCTGGTTGTTGCCGCAGACGATGGCGTGATGCCACAGACCAAGGAAGCCATTCAGCACGCGCGTGCTGCCGGTGTGCCGCTCATCGTGGCAGTGAACAAGATTGATAAACCTGACGCGGATGCTGAACGGGTTAAATCAGAACTTTCCAAGGAAGAAGTTATTGCTGAAGACTGGGGCGGCGAGGAGTTGTTCGTACCCGTGTCGGCCATCACCGGTGAAGGTATTGATGACTTGTTGGAAGGTATTTTACTGCAGGCTGAGCTGTTGGAACTCAAAGCTGATCCGGACCGTCGCGCACAGGGCATGGTCATTGAATCCAGCCTGGATAAAGGCCGTGGACCAATGGCCACCGTATTGGTGCAAAACGGAACACTCAAACGTGGTGAAATGGTGCTGGCCGGCCAGGAGTTTGGGCGTGTCAGGGCAATGTTTGACGAAAAGGGTGAGGCCATTGAATCTGCCGGCCCCTCCATGCCCGTTGTCATCCTGGGTTTATCCGGCGTGCCCTTTGCCGGGGATGAAATGCTGGTTGTAGCCAATGAAAGGCAGGCCCGCGAAGCCGCCAGCCAGCGCCAAGACCGTCACCGCGAAGGGCGCCTCGCCCAACAGCAAGCCGCTAACCTGCAAAACCTGTTTGAAAATATGGGCAAAGGGGAGCAGATGGCAGTCAACCTGCTGATACGCGCGGATGTACAGGGCAGCGTAGAAGCTCTTAAGGATTCGCTGACCAGGCTCGGCAACGAGGAAGTCACAGTCAATATCGTGGCTTCCGGGGTCGGTGCAATTACCGGCTCGGATGCATCACTGGCACACGCGTCCGGTGCCATTCTCCTTGGCTTCAATGTGCGTGCGGATAATTCTGCGCGGAAAGTCATCCAGGAGAATGATCTGGATTTGCACTACTACAGTATTATTTATGAGGCCATTGACGAGGTGAAAGCTGCTATCACCGGTATGCTGGGCACCGAGATCAAGGAGCAGATTGTCGGCCTGGCCGAGGTCAAGGACGTGTTCCGTTCATCCAGGTTGGGTGCCATTGCCGGTTGCCTGGTTATCGAGGGGCATGTGAAGAGCGCCAACCCGATCAGGGTGCTGCGTGATAACGTGGTGATCTTCGAGGGTGAACTCGAGTCGCTGAGGCGCTTTAAAGATGACGTCGGTGAAGTTCAGTCAGGTACCGAATGCGGCATTGGTGTGAAGATGTATAACGACATCAAGCCGGGTGACCAGATTGAGTGCTTCGAGCGGATCGAAGTGGCCAGGACACTTGATTGATGGATGATGATGCAAAATGCCGCCTAGAGATTTCAACCGATCTGAACGCGTCGCGGGCCAGCTACGGCGGGATCTTGCCAGGCTGATACAGCAGGAAGTTAAAGATCCGGAAGTTGGTTTCGTGAGCCTTTCAGATGTGGAAGTAAGCCGTGACCTTGCACACGCCAAGGTGTTTATTACCGTGTTTGAGCCGGAAAATGCCAAGACCAGTTTAAAGGCTCTGCGCCGGGCCGCAGCCTTTTTGCGGCACCGCCTGGGCCAGGAATTGCGTATGCGCCAGGTACCGGAATTGCATTTTCTGCACGATGACTCTGTCGAGCAGGGCAGTCACATTGATCAGTTGATCGCCAGGGCCCTGTTTACCGACAAGGGTGGGAACGAAGGCACGCTTGCCGATGCCGAAGAGCCTGACAAGGAATAGAGAGTTGTCCCCGTGAGCCGCCGTCGGCGCGGACTTGATATTCATGGTGTCGTCCTGCTGGACAAACCCGCCGGGATATCCTCCAATCGCGCCTTGCAAAGGGTCAGGGGTATTTTCCAGGCCCGTAAAGCCGGCCATACGGGGAGCCTCGATCCATTCGCGACCGGCATGCTGCCAATCTGCCTGGGTGAAGCCAGCAAAACTGCTGCTTTTATGTTGGCGGCGGGCAAGAAATACCAGGCGACCGCCCGGCTCGGAGAAGCCACTACCACCGGTGATATTGAAGGAGAGGTCATCCAGGTCTGTTCCGTAACTGGCATTGGTGCTGAGAAACTCACCCGGATCCTGCAGCAGTTTGTGGGTGAGATCAGCCAGGTACCGCCGATGTATTCCGCCTTGAAGTACCAGGGCAAGCCGCTCTACGAATACGCACGTGCTGGTATTGAAGTCGAGCGGGCGGCCCGGACCGTCAGCATCCACAGCCTGAGCCTGGTGGAATGGCAGCCACCCAACCTTAGTCTCGAGGTGCACTGCTCCAAGGGCACTTACATCAGAACACTGGCAGAAGACATTGCGACGGCACTGGGCAGTTGTGCCCATCTGATTGAATTGAGGCGTTTATACGTCGAGCCTTTTGAATCATACCCATTGGTTACCCTGGAGCAACTGCAAAGTGCCAAAGATGATGACCGGCTACCGGATTTTTTACTGCCGACCGATGCCGGCTTGCCTGACTGGCCACAGGTTGAACTGGATACAGCCCAGCAGGGGAAATTCATGCATGGTAACCACTTCCGGTTTTCAGCAGATGAATTACCGGTTGGAAAAGTCCGTGTTTACGGCCCCGCAGGAAATTTGCTCGGCCTCGCCGACCTGTTCCCGGACAGCACGCTGCAGCCAACAAGAGTCTTCAATTTGTAGGTGGGAGCAGTCTGGTGAATTGAGAACGCCCCCCAGGGCCTGCACTATCCGATCCGCAGCGCCGCTCAATGTGGTAAATTCTTGCGGGAAGGAATAGCTACGCTGCTCGCGACTAGTAAAAAAGGAGACCCCCCAGCTCTGCTGGGGAGGCCCGCGAAGTTTGACAATTTCTGGAATCTCATAGTAACTCCGAGGTGTGAGCCGACAAGCACCACACCAAGGAGAAACCATGAGACAAGTAGGCAGTTTAAATCACACACGTTGGGAGTGTAAGTACCACATCGTATTCATACCAAAGTGTCGGAGAAAAGTGTTATTTGGTCAGGTCCGAAGGGATTTGTCCGATATATTTCACCGTCTGGCCAGGCAAAAAGAAAGCCTGATTGAAGAAGGTCATTTACAAAGGGACCACGTTCATATGATGATTTCGATTCCACCCAAATATTCAGTGTCACAGGTGATTGGGTATATCAAAGGCAAAAGCGCCATTGCAATTGCACGGAACTATTTTGGTCGGCAAAGGAATTTTGTGGGGCAACACTTCTGGGCAAGAGGGTATTTTGTCTCGACCGTGGGTCGAGATGAGCAAGTTATCCGGGAATACATACGTCACCAGGAAAAAGAAGATCGTCGACACCAGGAAAAAGAAGATCGTCGACTCGATCAATTGCAACTGGTATAGATGAAACTGACCCCTTCAGGGGTCGCAAGGAACCGCTGGCGGTTCCGTTAAGGCCGCTTTGAGCGGCTCACAAACTAAAGCCCCCGGCTTTGCCGGGGGATACTTACTTGCGGTTCGCTGATAAAAATCATGGCACTCTCTGCCCACCGCAAAGCAGAATTAAGAAAGTATCTACAGATCGCGTTGACAGTTCTCCGCAGTGAAACGTTTAAATCTCCCAATGTTACGGAGGACTTTTATAGGTCAATCCAACCCAACCAGTCTAGTGTTGAGGCTGAACCTGACGTAGATGAATCAATGGGGTTCTTGAAGAAACTAATATTGGCGTGTGCGCGGAAGTACGAAATAGAAATGCCAAGGATCAAGGTAAAATTTTCTTGGCTCAAAGAGGGTGAAGCCGCGCACGTTTTTATGAAGGACGGCGTTTGGTATATCGAAATTGATTACTGGGTTTATGAGAATTTTAGTCGTTTGACAGCGACCATTGCACATGAAATGGCTCACGTAGTGTTAGGCAAATGTGGAAAAAGACTTGAGCCATCTCTGAGAAACGAGGAACTTACTGACACAGTTGCCATATTGGCAGGATTTGGATCAATTTTTTTTGCGGTCTGTTCGACTGAGGAAACGATAGCGGGACCAGACTACGAATTTGTGAGGCACCAGACGTCGGGATATTTGAAGCGCAAGGACATTAATTATTTGCTGGGTTTAAAGGAAAATATTTCAGCCGACCGCACTGTGACGCGATGGAGTCCAATCAAAATTGGCAAATCCAAAAATATGTTTTGTTATGCTTGCGGGGTTGAAATTCGGACGCCGCACCGTCAAGGAGCTTTTCGCATTATATGTCCGATTTGCACTGCTCGGCAGATTGTTCGCCTTGGGTCTATCTATAAAGGCTCCAGTAGGTTGGTGCAATTGGCGGAGGCCGTTATTCTGTGGCCAATTTTGCAGATCGGAGATAGGCTTCGCGGATTTTCATGACCTGCGCTTGGGTTTAGATTCAGATGCCATCGAGCGCCAGTTTGCGCACGGTGAAAAAGACAAGGTAAGAGCCGCTTACAACAGGGTTAAGTATCTAGATAGTGTCCATCCATAAACGCTAAACAATTGAAATAAATAAAGAAAAGGCCCAATAAAGAGCTGAAAACCCCGGTGAATTCTGTTACTATTT
>QIKV01000069.1 GCA_003233115.1 Oceanospirillales bacterium | reverse complement strand
CGATGGTAGTGTGGGGTTTCCCATGTGAGAGTAGGTCACTGCCAGGCATTTATACCGAACCCCGGTCTGTTTATTCAGGCCGGGGTTTTTTTATAGTTGTCGAAAGCCTTGAGGCCAGGTGCGTTCGCGTCAGCATATGCCCCCCACAGGGGCGCATTCATGATAGACAGGGGTATGCTGACCAGGCTGTACATTCTTTGCACAATTGCAAATTGTGTAACTGCAGTAACCCCAGCCAGTGTAGATACAATCAAGGCATCTGCGCTCCAGCCAATCATGGTTCCAATCTGTAACACAAAAAAAAGACCGCCAACATTGAGCAATTGTCGGTATTCAAGCTTTGCTGCTGGTAGTGCAACATTCTTTCTGTAATTATCATCCAGTGTGGTCACCAGGCCGGACAGAGTCGCCATGCTGGATACCAGCGCCGGCTTGCCGCGGCAAATCCAATTTACAATGCCGTTGGTTGTATTCACGTCCAGTGGACAAACACACCGGTCTCAAATACGATCAAAGTGTTGTGCTCACCGGCTTCTACGCCGCCAAGGGCTACCCAGACATATTGTGTCGCACCAAATACCACGACGCAAAAACAAATAGTCATGGATACTGGAGATGGTGCAATGAACGGCAGCAATTCGATGAACGCATGCGCGAAAGTCTCGGGCCTTGAAAGTGAATGAGCAGGATGAGAAAGATGAAGACTGAAGGAAAGATCAAAACGGAACTATCCCGCACAGCACATATCATGATTGCTGCCGCGGGGGTACTGGTGCTTTTGGCGTTTGCCGCGCCCCAACAAGCGATGGCCGGGTCGGTGACAGTTCCCGCGCCACGGGAAACCGCAAGCATCCGCCTCGGCGTCAACGACCCGCCAGCCAGCGCAACACTGAAGGGGTGGTATTGCGAGGTCACGGGGACGGATTTGCGTATCCCTGTACAAAAAATGCTAGCGGATGTGGAGGGTGTTGGTGGCGGTATGGAAGCCCAGGATAACGCCTATCAGGTGCTGGTATTATTAGGCGGACCAGGAATCGAAGGAAGCAAAAGTTCTTGGCCATTCTCCGTTATGCAGGCTAATCCCGTCAAACAAGGGATGGACGCGCCGCCCGGCGGCAGGAAAGTATATAAGTTCAAAAGCTGCTATACCAGAGATGAACTGCTCCAGCTTCAAAAATTAATGAAGCATGTCTTTTTAAGATTGCTTGAAGAAGAAGGGATGCTTGGACAGGGACAGGAAGGGTATGACGACTACAAGGAGCTTGTAAATTGGATTAATCCAGGTGAAATACGCTAAGAGCCGGTAGGCTTTTCCTCGCTGCGATCGGTCAAACCCGACAGGCTCCTAGGGGGCGTTCTCAATTCGCGCCGGAGGATTTTCCCGACGGAAGATTTTGGCAGCTCATCCATGAATACCACCTCTTTTGGCACCCCCACACAGGCCGAGTTGTGTCCCTCTATCCAGTGCCTCGGTAAAGTGAATCGTATTGGACAGGCGCTTACAAATCGGCGACTGACTGATAGGCAGTATTGTCTATTTCAAGCGGGGTATCCGCCGGGTAGCTGTTTTTCCAGATGCGCTCGGTCATGAGTAACTATCTCCTTAGGCAAATATCTCTTCGAACAATGATTTTATAGATTATCCGAATCATGGGGTAATCGTACCCAAGAGCGAGTATCGGGTAAAGTGGTTAAAGCCCCACCCATCCGCCTGGCTGCTGGAAAGATTACCCATTTGGCGTTAGTGTAACGGTCGCTATCCTGACCGTCGGAATTGTCGCTTGCGCCCTTACCTGATCCCGATTCAATTTATCCTGCTGACAGCACTCCTGTTGTTATCTTTTGCTGTGTGGTCTGAGACACTGGAAGTTAGGGTTTCAGGATTGCAAAATGAAAAACTGCTTGAGAACGTAAAGGCGTATGTTAGCGGCCAATGGGTTTCCAGTTCCAGTATGTCCTCGCAGCACCGCCGGGATCGATTTCGTGCAGATGCGGAAACCAGTGCCGCCAAAGCTGTGCGTCCCTATGGTTACTATTTTCCACGGATCGAAAGCAAACTTGTGCAGTCAGCAGAACAAGCATGGTTATTGGAGTTAAGCATTGAACCGGGAGATGCCGTCAAGGTCCGGGAACTCGTGCTGGAGGTTAAGGGAGAGGGCAGTACACTGGACACGATTGTTGAGTGGAAAACCAACTGGCCGCTGTTGCCCGGTATGCGACTGGACCAGGTCGCATGGGATCAGCAAAAAGAAGCTGTACTCGACCTCGCCGAGGATTCTGGCTACCTGTCAGCAGTGTTTGAGATTAGCACGATCGAACTGAACCTCGAAGAAAATTTTGCGGATCTTACCCTGGTGCTCAATACCGGGCCCAGGGCGGTCATGGGTGATATCCAGTATGAACAGGATATTGTAAGAGACAGCGTGCTGGAGGGCCTTCCGCGCTTCAACAAGGGTGATTATTATCGTACCTGGTTAGTGAATAAATTCAGAACCGATTTGTGGAGAACCGGTTATTTCGACGAAATTGATGTGATCGAGCAGCGTCGTTTAGAGCAGGATCCGCAACGGGTGGATTTCAAGGTTACTTTAAAAGAAAGAAAGAAAAATACGCACCAGGGTACGGTCGGTTACGGCACGGATTCACAGTTCCGCATGCAATACCGGTGGCAGCAGCATTTGCTTTCTAAACGCGGCGATTCCATCGGCATTGGCCTGGGGTGGCAACAGAAGCATGACGAATTAGCGTTGTTCAGTGAGTATCGGGTGCCGCGGCAGGTACGCTCAAACCAGTATTGGTTGCTGGGATCGGTACTTAAAACGGAGGCGGAAAATCTTAAAGCCAGTTCGCAAATGACCGATGGGCAACCCAGCCTGATCTCCGGGCGGGTTAGGGATTTTCGGGTACGCCTGGGTAAGGTAAATTTACGGGATATCAACTTTAGTCAGGAGCAGATCATTGAAACAATGTTTGTGCAGTTGCTGCTTGAAAAGAGTGATTTTCAGAACCCTTCAATTGAATCGGTATCGTTGAGCGAATTCCCACGGACTTTCATCAATAAGGATAATTTCTTTGACCCCAGCCATTCGATCACGCTGGGTATGGAATGGGACTGGCCGGTCGTCCAGGGCACAAGGTTCAATACCACGGGGCATCATGAACGGGCCTGGGTATTTACCGCCAATAATACATGGGGCTCCGAGCGGGAATTTACACAGGCTTATCTCTCCTCACGCTGGAATTTTGTATTTGCGAACCGGTGGAAGCTGCTGGTTCGGGGTGAGGTGGGTTATACCGATGCGGTGGTACGCGAGATTGAAAAAGAAGTTGACGGCGATATATTGTCCGTATCAGTCACTGAACTGCCATTTCTTTATCGGTTCAAAGCAGGCGGCAACCGTAGCGTCCGTGGCTATGGGTTCGAGGAACTCAGCAACAATAACATTGGCTCAAACAACGTACTCACAGCCAGTGCAGAATTGGAGTACCAATTCAAAACAGATTGGTCACTGGCAGCATTTTATGACATTGGCAACGCGTTTAATGCCTGGAGTGATACGGACTTGCGCACCGGCATCGGTGTCGGTTTGCGCTGGTATACCATCGCTGGCGCCATTCGTGTTGATATTGCGCAGGCGCAGGACATCGATGGCAAGCCGTGGCAACTCCACCTGACCATCGGGACACCCCTGTTATGAAGCGCCGTCGCCTGATCATCCTGCTATCGATTCCCGTCATCATTATTGGCGTGGGCCTGCTGCTGGGTGCCTGGTTACTGAATTCGGAGGGCGGCGCGCGGTGGATACTAAATCGTGCAACCAACAGTCTTGCAGGGCAGTTATCTTACCGTGACGTGGCAGGCAACCTGGGTGACGGGCTGGTAATTTCCGATGTGCAGTTTGCTGCAGATGGGCTGGAAATTGTCATCCGGCGCACGGAAGTCGTTGTTGGGATTTCGTTGACACCGGTACAGGTCAATGTGCAGAGGTTCGATGCAGACGGGGTTACGATCACCCGGTCAGCGGATCAAAGCAGCACGGCCAGCACCACCGTAGCGGTGAAAAGTATATTGGCCAGTCTCAAATTGCCGCTTGTCCTTAACATGGAAAATGTTGAGATTTCCGACCTGAAGTTGCTCGATGTCGATCAGGAAACGCTGTTTCAGTTGGATAGGGTTGCCCTGGCCGGTCGCTGGAAGGAACATATCAAATTGTACAGGCTGGAGGTCGAGTCGGCATCAATCAGGGCGCGCGCTCAGGGAAACATCGAACTGACCGAACCCTATAACCATCAATGGACCGCTTCCGGAACGCTCACCAATATTGAACTTACAGAAGGTATCGCAGCGACGGCTGAACTGGAGCTTGAATTAAAGGGAACAGTTGATGATTACCGTGTGGAACTGCAGGCGGTCGCTGAATCGGTCGGCCTCCCCGATTTTCACTTTGCAATGGTAGGGCAGGGTGACCTGAATGCGTTGCGGATAGAAAGTCTTGAGGCCAGCTCTGAGTTTCTGGATGCCCGACTGTCCGGGGAGGTGGCCTTGACAGGCCCCCGTGCGTTCACCCTGAATGTTGAAGCACAGCGTGTGGAACCCGCGTTCTGGATTCCGGACTGGCCACCAGAACAATATATATACGGCCGGGTGTTGCTGAGGTCAGAAAACAACGGGCTTCGTATAACAGAGCTCAATGCACATCTGGCCGGCACCGATATGAGCCTTGCAGGTGGGGGTTTGCTGGATCCGCAGGCGGGGGTCGTTAATGCCAGACTTTCGTGGCAAAAACTGGCTTGGCCTGTCGGGCCGTGGCCGTATGAAATAACCAGTGACAGCGGTCTGTTACGCGTGTCGGGTTCGCCTTCAGACTGGCATTTTGAAGGTGGGCTGAAGCTTGCAACACGGGACTATCCAGGTGGAAATTTTGAGCTGGAAGGTAGCGGGGGGGATGGCTCTGCGGTGATCAGTATCGGTAAGGGTGAAGCGCTCGGGGGGACGGTGGCTGGTCAGGTCAGTCTGGATTGGCGTACGGCATTTCGTTGGAATGCAGAACTGGATGTAACACAGGTTGACCTGGGTGTCTTGCTGGATGACTGGCCGGTGCGTTTGGATGCGGCCGTAAGCCTTTCACAGGACACGGGTAAAGACCGGTTCGAATTGCAGTTTACCAACCTGCATGGTGATTTCCAGAGCCATCAATTCGAAGGTAAAGGTGGTCTTGTATTCAAGGAGTCAGACATCCGGTTCAGGGATATCGTGTTGCACTCAGACGGTGCAAATCTTTCATTGGATGGTGACCTGGCAGACCCGGCAGGATTGAAATTCGCCCTTGAGGTACAAAAATCCGGATGGGTCGCCGATTTGGTGGGAGGAAAGATCAGTGGCAGGGGCCGTATTGCACTGGGGGCACCGCAGCCTGTTCTGGATATAGAACTCGATGCATTTGATCTCGCATGGGGCGAGACGCGCATTGAAAGCATCTCAATCTCCCCTGGCCCCGACAGCAGTGCCCACGGGCTGAATTTAAGTATTGAGGCGAGCAACCTGGAATTTGGAAGTTTCAGTTTGCAAAGTGTGCAAGCCGTTTTGACCGGTGATCAAAACCGGCAGGCCCTGAACATCAATCTCAATGGCGCAGGCCATACACTTGAGGCGAAGTTAAGTGGCGCAATTTCCGACTGGACTGCATTGGCCGACAGTGACTGGTCAGGGCATCTGGCCGCACTGACCCTGTCGACCGGCGAGGAAGCACTGGTGACGCTGCAGGAAGCTGCACCACTGACCATTTCATCGGCTGGAATTTCGCTGGGCCAAACCTGTCTGGGTGTTTCGGATTCTGGTGGGTTGTGTATAGAAGCCGGTTGGCAACCTGATGGTAAAGTTGATTTCTCTGCAAGGTTGTCGGATTTATCCCTGGGTGTTTTGCAATTAATTCATGACCGTGAAATTGAATTTTCACAATTACTGAATGGGGAGTTTCAATGGACCCGTCAACCCGGCCAGTATCCATCGGGTAGAGCGGCCATCCATATTTCATCCGGCCAGTACGGTGATGAATTAGAAGAGTCCAACCGTGTAACTACCGCAGAAGGGTTTTTTGGATTTGAACTGACCAACGGGAATCTTACTGCCGGTAATCTTGATATTCCATTTCCTGGTATCGGGCAGATCAAGTTGGATTATGCAATTTCAGGATTGGCATTGGATGGCACCGGCAAGGTCGATGGAAGGATAAAAATTGACCTGAATGACATCTCGGTCATGGAGGAATTATTGCCGGGTCTGGACAATATCAGCGGCCAGCTAAACACCGACCTGCAGGTCTCAGGGGTGACGAAAGACCCCGTATTGGAAGGCTTCGTTTCGCTTCACCATGCCGCAGCCGACATCCCTGAACTCGGTATACAACTACGCCGAATCCGCCTCGACGGAACCGTGGGTAGCAATGATAAAGCCACCCTTGAGGGTGAATTTACCGCTGGGGAAGGACAGGGCAAGGTCAGCGTTGTGACAGAATTTTCCGACTGGGTGGTACTTGCCGTGGAGATGAGTTTTTCCGGCTCTTCTTTGCGCTTGTTAAATACGCCCGAACTGCGTGTAGATGCAGATCCGGATTTCCGTTTGGCCTGGGAAAAGGGCGAATGGTCCATTGATGGTGGAGTCGTGGTGACTCAGGCCAGAATTGCACCGCTAACGTCAGTCGTCAGTAAGGTCACTGAAAGTGAAGACATACAGCTTGTAGCCGGGGTGTTGCCTTATGGCGAAAATAAGAAAACTGTGAAGCCCATCAAACTGACCGGTAAGCTTGAAGTCAGCCTCGGGGACAAGGTCAGGATTGATACGGAACTGGCCAAGGCAACCCTTGCCGGTGCAGTCACGCTGACATGGAATGGGGAATTGGTCCCGGTTGCCAACGGCAGTATTCATGGAGATGGAACGCTCTCGGTATTTGGTCCCGTACTGCATGTCAAAGACGGGCAGGTACGGTTCCCCGGCACCCTGGTGAACAAACCCATGCTGGATATACGCGCAGAGCGGGACATCTTTGGCAACACGCAAATTCGGACCGCAGGTGTGAGTATTACCGGTTCTGCCAAACGTCCTGTTATCGAGGCATACACCAATCCGCTTACCAGCAGTAACCGTGCCTGGGCACTGCTCATTACGGGCAGTGATGTTGACTACGGACAGGGTGTGGGTGCGTTTGAGGTGGGCACCTATATCGCACCCAGGTTGTACCTTAGTTATGGAATCAGCTTGTTCGATACTGACAATGTGATCAGTGCACGCTATGACCTGAAAAAAGGTTTTGGGGTGAAAGCGTCCTCGGGTCAGCGGGAGTCCGGTATTGATATGTCATATACGATTGACCACTAACGAATACTGGCCACTTGCGTGGCCAGTATTCCATCCGAATTCCCGGACCTGGCAGGCTTCTATGGAACGAAGCTACCCGGCTTTTGCCGTTGAGGAAATTCTTTGAATGTTGCCTTGAACTGGGCGACCTTGTACATGGCCGGCGCCAGCAAAAACATATGTTCGGCGAACCACTTGTCATAGCCGGCGCCTTCTTCAGCCATGCGTTCCAGCGGATCCATTCTCAGGTTGAATATCTTCGGCGCTCTCAAGGTAATCCATGGGTCGATCCAGACATCCAGGCCATGTGCCCGCTGCTCTCTGAAAACCATTTTATAGTCACCGACTCGAATCGCTACGATTTCACCGGTGTCGGAACTGTAAATAAATTCGTCACGGGGACCTTTCTTGCTGGTACCGAGAAAGTAAGGCAGGAAGTTGTAGCCATCCAGATGCACCTTGAAGGTTTGGTTGCCTACCTGCATGCCCTTCAGGAGTTTTGACTTGACATCCGGATCACCCACGGCGGCCAGCAGTGTTGGCATCCAGTCCATCATGGCGATAATTTCATTGGAAACCTGGCCTTTTTTGATTTTGGCCGGCCATCTCACCATCATCGGTACGCGGTATCCGCCTTCCCAGTTGGTATTTTTCTCGCCTCGGAACAGGGTGTAACCACCGTCTGGCCAAAGCATGAGTTCAGCCCCATTGTCCGTTGAATACATCACGATGGTGTTGTCCGCGATACCCAGGTCGTCCAGTTGATCCAGCAACTGCCCCACCATGCCGTCGTGCTCAGCCATGCCGTCGGCATACAGACCCTGGCCGGTGACGCCCTGGGATTCTTTCTTCAGCCTCGTCCAGATATGCATCCTGGTGGTGTTGTACCAGACGAAAAACGGTTTGTCGGCCTTGTGCGCACGCTCGATAAAATCCATTGCCTTGGCAGTCACTTCTGCATCGATAGTTTCCATGCGCTTTTTAGTTAACGGCCCGGTATCCGTGATTTTGCCATCAGCAAAGCTGTGGATGACACCGCGTGGCCCAAAGCGCTTTTTAAATTCCAGATCTTTAGGGTAATCGGCATGTTCCGGTTCATCTTCGGCATTCAGGTGATACAGATTTCCGAAAAACTCATCGAAGCCATGGTTTGTCGGTAACATTTCATCCAGATCACCCAGGTGGTTCTTGCCGAACTGACCCGTTGCGTAACCGTGTGGCTTTAACAGTTGTGCAATGGTCACATCTTCTTTTTGCAAACCTTCTTTGGCACCCGGCAAACCGACTTTGGTCAGACCGGTGCGGATGGGGTGCTGACCGGTAATGAAGCCCGCCCGCCCGGCGGTACAACTCTGGTCGCCATAAGAATCAGTAAAAAGAATACCGTCATTGGCGATCCGATCGATATTAGGGGTCTTATACCCCATCATTCCCCGGTTATATGCACTGATATTGAAGGCGCCAATGTCATCACCCCAAATGATCAGAATATTGGGTTGATTGGCTGCGTAAGCCTGGGTCGAAAAGAAAAACACGGCTACAGTAGTCAAAAGATAGCTGTAAATTTTAGTCATACATGTACTCCACAGTTATGAGCGTAAACATCATATAGACAAGTGAGCTTCTCAACTAGCAATAATTTCACCTCAGGGAACAGATGGTTCAAACACTAGTCTGGCAGGAGCCCCAAAGACTGTGCATCGCCTTCCCCGCCTTCGACCTCACAGCGCTCAAGAAACCCTCAGGGGGTCAGGTCTGTTTTATGGGCTTGTGTTGCGACAAGATAGTGGTTGTCAGTTATATTATGTATTGTTGTCAGGCAAGCTTGCTGTATAGATTCGCCCGGGGGAGCAACGGGGCAGTAGTCACCCATTCATTCGAGTAGCTAAAATGAAATCAAGACATCTGTATCGAAATATTTCCTTGCTCATGTTGTCTTTCTGGTCAGTGGATAGCTGGTCTGGTGCCGTTGGCGACTGGTTCAAAGACACTCTGATTGATCCCGAGGATGGTATGCTGGATGCAAGTGACTATCTCGCCAGCGCATCCGGGTTTCTGCCTGTTCCGATTATCATCACCGAGCCGGCAGTGGGGTTTGGTCTCGGTCTGGCGGCTGTCTACTTCCACCCGCCTAAAGATCTGGACCCAGAAGAGCACCGGCACCGGGGGCCACCGAGCCTGAGTGTGGGCTTTGCTGCAAAAACAGATAATGGCACCTACCTTTATGGCGGTGCCCATATGGGTGTGTGGAAGAACGATCATATTCGCTATACGGGTGCGGTTGCCAAGATGAACGTCAACATGGCCTTTTACATCGATGGCCGGAGTGATGGTTTTGGTCTGGATAATGGGATCAACTTTAATATTGATGGTGTATTTCTCATGCAGAAAGCACAGTTTCGCCTGCAGGAATCAAACTGGTGGATAGGTGCGACTTACACTTATGTTACCGCAGAAAATACTTTTCAACCGGGGGCTATCCTGCCCCCCAGGTTTCCTGATCCAGGATTCGATTTCGATCTGGGTGGGCTTGGATTCACAGTCAAGTACGATAGCAGAAACAGCATATTTACACCTACCAGTGGTTTGTCAACCGAGTTTGAATACACCAACTACGATAAAAGCTGGGGTGGTGACTTCAGATTTGATGGGTATCAAATCAGCTTGTTGCACTACACACCTTTCGGCGACTACTCCAGCCTGGGTTTGAGACTGGAGGCAGAGACTGTCAAAGGTGAAGTACCGTTCTTTGCCTACCCCTTTGTAGACCTTCGTGGCATTCCAGTCATGCGCTACCAGGGAGAGAGTGCCATGGTCGGTGAGGCCGAATATTTGTGGGGTGTGACGCCACGCTGGACGCTGGTGTTTTTTGCTGGAATCGGACGGACCACCGCTGTCCACAAGTTTTCGGGGGAAAGCAAAACTGTTGGTGCTGGCGGGCTGGGTTTCCGCTACCGGCTGGCCCGGAAGTTTGGCCTTCAATCCGGTATCGACATCGCACGTGGCCCTGAAGATACATCCATCTATCTGACAGTAGGCAGTGCCTGGTAAATGACATAGACGTAGGCGGCCTTGCACAGGATATGCAATGCCTGGTCAACGTGCAGACTGATCCAGTGCTCGCATTTTGCAAAGTCGATGATGGTATGCAGGACCGTTTCAACAACACCCAGAATCCAACTGCCGCTGATCAGAAAAACGGCACCACCGTGAATCAGTGCGTGGGAAAGCAGCCAGTAATACCAGCCTGGAAAGCCCTTGCCCGCAGTCTGGTAGATCGTCGCATGCCGGCATTTTGAGCTTGCCATGATTTCCCGCTGGAAAACATAGTCGCCCAGCGCATGACCGATGAGAAACTGGAAAAACAGAGCCATCTGGTTTCAGGGGGTGAGTACGAACAACGTCGGGTGAGTGGAGACACCGTTCATCCATACGCCAGACACCGTTCATCCATACGCCGGATCGCATCAGGTTCACAGCCCGGATGTCAAAAACGATGTGGAGAATCCGGCTGACCGGGACGGCCGTCGCAAGTACATAAGTCATGTTCTTGTTCCTCGTATTGTGCGTTTATAGCTCCCCAGTTTATCCAGTTAATGCAGCGCTGTAAAAACCTGCTAAAGCCACAACAGGATAACCTGCCATTCACAGAGTAATAAACTGTTATTCGTTGGGTCACTCATGTCGGTATCACTGGTCAAACAACTCCGGGCAGATCATAATTGACCCTCGTGCGGTCTGCGTCAGGCCGAGTCGAAATGACGGCACCCAATCAGGTGGCGGATTAAACTAAATAGAGCAGAACGTGAACGGAATTTATCCATTTATCTATGTTGGCCTGGGCAGTATGCTGGGTGGTGCCAGCCGTTATGGCATGACGCTGGTTACGCAAAACTACGCGGTATTCACTATTCCATTTGGAACGTTGATCTCCAACATTGCCGGTTCCCTGATCATTGGCTTTGTTGCAGGGATCGGCAGTAAAACAGAACTACTTTCCACCGAGATGCGACTGTTCCTGGCCACGGGGTTTGCCGGTGGGTTCACCACGCTGTCATCATTTATATACGAGGTGGGGCAGTTTGTTCAGGAGCAGGAATATTTCTATGCCTCCACCTATTTTACCGCTACTCTGGTTGGGGCAGGGTTCGCCTTTTTGTTGGGCTTGATGCTCAGTGACTTGATATTGAGATAATGTATGGAAATTACAGGGCAGGCAGTTTTACTGAGAGTATTTATCGGTGAAAGCGATAAGTTAGGGCATTTGCCGCTCTACGAAGCGATCGTTAAACAGGCGCGCGAAGCCGGTCTTGCGGGCGCGACCGTTCTCAAAGGCGTGCTTGGCTTTGGTGCCACAGCACGTATCCGCACACATAAGATCCTCGACCTGTCCTCAGACCTTTCCCTGGTGATAGAAATCGTTGATGAAGAGGACAAGATTACAGCTTTTAAAAAAAAACTGTCGAACATCTTCACACAGGCTGGTTGCGGTGGCTTGGTGACATTGGAAAATATCCGTGTGATCCACTACCTGCCGGAGAAAGACCACTGAGGCCGGGGAGCCTGTCTCAGCGTTAAAAGGGTCGCACTATTAGCGTGGCCTTCGCAGTAGAAATACTTTCTACGGCGCAGGCCCTTAGTCAGCGGCTTCCTGGTTCGCCTTTAGTATGTCGTCAATATTACGGGCTTTTATTTCCGGTAGTTTCTGTTCCAGCGTGTCGCGTCGGCGAATCTCACTGTCGACGTATTTGATCCACTGGCCAGCCGCGCGTTTGCTACGCTTGTCCTTGCGCGCCAACTGGAATACTTTTCTGGCCTGTTCCAGCTTTTTCTGATTGAACAAGGCCATGCCGTACATGATATTGGCAGTGTCAGTACGCTTAAGGTCGCCCATGGCCAGGCCTTTTTTGGCAGATGCTGCGGCCTCAGACCAACGCTCAAGATTGATATAGGACTGCGCCAGTCGAATGTATAACTCACCATCATCACTTTCCTCGGCTGCCAGCTTCAGAGGCGGAATGGCCTTCTTATCCTCCCTGGCCTGATACCAGGCTTGTGACAACAGGCGCAGGTTCCTGACATCCGATTCTACATTGCCGGCGGCCATTTCCTTTTCGAGAACTTTTGCGGCTTTGTACGGAATGCCATGCAACAAATACAGGTTTGCCAGGTTAACTGCGTGTGATTTACCTTCAATATAGCCTGACTCATATAATGCCTCGGTCAGTGCCAGTTGCTTTTTGGTGTCACCCAGTTCGCTGTATACACCGGCGAGTGTCAGGATGTAGGAGTCTTTGGGATAGGCCGCAATCAACTCCTCAAGCACGGTCAACATGTTTGGGAAATCTTTCAATTCCCAGTAAGCCACCCGTAACAGCAGTAGCCAGTTCTCCCGCGGTACCTTGCCCTGATCATGGTACATTTTGATGGCTGTTTTGATTGGAGGAATCGCTTCCTTGTAGTGTTCCATCTGGAAATGCGCCTGACCCAGAAGCATGTATACATCCGCTGCAGGTTCGGGAACAATCGCCATCAGGCGCTTGATGGTTTCCAGCGCCTGCTGGTAGTTCTCAATTGTGAACTCCAACTGTGCGAGTGTTTTAAGCGTGCTCTGTTGTAACGCCTCAGGTAGCTCTGGCTGCCCTAATACTTGCTCATAGGCACGTATGGCGTCTTTATAACGCTCCTGTAAGTAGTAATCATAGCCTGACAGGTTCCAGATCTGTGCTTTCTCATAGGGAGAGAGTTTCTTTTTACCCTGCTGTATTTCCTTTATTTTCGCTTGCGCCTCAGCATGTTGCTCGGCTTCAACCAGTTCCTGAATTTCCATCAGCTTTTCATACACTGGCTGACTCATGGCCACGGTTTGCTTGGTTTTCCGTGTTTTCTTCTTCTGTGCGACCGCGGGTGCTGCGACCAGCAAGGCCAGCACAATTGCCAAACCGGGAACCAGCCAACGGCCACGCACAGAAGTCTTCAACGATTCGGGTATCATCAGGCTCTTATTCAGTAATTTCATAGGTGAACTTGTTCTGTACGCCAGGAACTTCTACGGCTTGGCCATCAATGATCCTGGGCTTGTATTTGAATTTCAGTGAAGCATTGAGAGAAGCCCGGTAGAAAAGGCTGGAAGTGCACTGCGATTCGATGACGACCGGGTCCTTGGTGGTACCAAGGGCGGTTACCGTGTACTGAACCACGCAATACCCCTCCACGCCCCGGCTTAAAGCCCGGTTGGGATAGATAGGCGCAACTTTTACGATCGGCAGGTAGTCACCCTCACCAACACCCAGGCTGAATCCGCCCGTCATTTTGATGTCGGTTTGCACCGGTACGGCCGAAATTGCTATTTTCTCAGCATTGGGGTTCAGATCATCCAACTGCGGCGTGGGTGGCTGCGGTGGCGCCGCTTCCGGGGGCGGCGGCTTTTTCGGCTTTAGCTGCCGGCGCTGGATGGATTCATCACGCTTTATCCGGACGAAATCCAGCATGGTTCCAGCACTGTCTTCATTCAGACTGCGATCAGCGGTTGCAATCAAATATTGCATTAACCAAAACAGGCTTAAGGTTACCGCCAGTCCTAAAACGATGCCGATCACTATCCTGACCAGGCTTCCCGTCTGATTCTGCACCAAAGTTTGATTAATCGTCATTGACATGCCGGTGCTTAAGGTTTATTCGCCGCAATCGAGACGTTGTAAATACCAGCCTGCCGGGCCGCATCCATGACCTGGATGAGTGTATCTGTTTTGGATTCTTTGTCCGCCTGTATAACCACTGACCCCTGCGGGTTCTCGGCATGCAAGCGTTCGATGTTGGGTCGTACCGAGCGAATATCAATCTGACGCTTGTCAATCCATACATCGTTGTTGGGTCCGATCGCAATCAGGATATTGGCATTTTCCTTTTTAACCGCAGTAGTAGCTTCGGGCCGGTTAACATCAATGCCGGCCTCTTTAACGAACGTCGCGGTGACAATAAAGAAAATAAGCATGATGAAAACCACGTCCAGCATAGGCGTGATGTCAATTGCCGTCTCTTCTTCGGGCTCGGGCTGATAAAGTTGTCTCATTTATTTCTCCAGTGACATGAACGTCACTCGTGTTCTACGACAAGGTGATCGGCGAGGAGTGCGCGCTCCCGGCTTACCTTACGTTGCAAATAGGTACCCATCGCCACGCCGGAAAGCGCCGCAACCATACCGGCCATGGTCGGTATGGTTGCCTTGGAAACGCCGGCTGCCATGGATCGGGGGCTGCTGGAGCCGGATGTGGCCATCACGTCAAAAACCTCTATCATACCGGTGACTGTTCCAAGCAATCCGAGTAGTGGGCTCAAAGCTACACAGGTCTGGATCATTGGTATATTGCGTTCTATCTGGGCAGAGACCTGCGATACCAGGCGCATGCGAATCTGATGGGCCTGCCAGGATTTATGGTCGGTGCGAGCCTCCCATATCTTCTGGGCAGTGGCCGCAAGGCGCTGGTGTCCGTAGCGGATGTATACCAGTCTTTCGAAGATCAAGACCCACATGAACATGAGTAGCAGGCCAATCACGTACAGCACGACCCCACCCATTTCCATGAAATCCCGAACCGTCTCCAGTGCCGGCAGGTAGTAGTAAATCGCATCCATATCCCTGCTGCCTTATGCGGTTGAATGGTTGCCTTCGGCACGCTCCGCGAGCATACCAGCAGCTTCTTCCTGCAGAATCTGCGTCAATCTCCTGGCCCGGCTGGAAACCAGCGTGTGCAGAAATACCATCGGAATAGCAACTACCAGGCCGAGGACCGTGGTCACCAATGCGGTTGAAATACCGCCAGCCATCAGTTTTGGATCACCGGCACCATAAAGGGTAATGGCCTGGAAGGTTACGATCATACCCGTCACTGTACCCAACAGGCCGAGCAGCGGTGCGACCACGGCGATGATCTTCAACATCGGCAACATGGCGCTAAATTTTGGTGTTTCCCTGAGTATGGCTTCACCGAGCTTAAGCTCCATGGTCTCAAGGTCTTCAGTACCGCGTTCCTTGTCTACGCTAAGAACACGGCCCAGCGGATTATCGGTAGTGGGGTTGTTGAGATTCTTGATCTGCCGGTTCACCTTGGCGCTGGTTGAGGACAATACCAACAGGCGCCAGGTAGCCATGAGCAAGCCGATAATACCCAGAACGATAATGACGTAACCGACCGTCTTGCCTTGCGCAGTGCGTTCCATCAGGCTGGGTGACTGTACCAACAGGCTAAGCAACTGGCCGCGTGTAGGATCCAGACCAATGGGATACATGCCGGAAGTTGCATTGGTCAGAGCGCTAATGCGATTGGTGTAGCGACTTTGTGGCTGACGCTGCAGTTCGACCAGTCGTCCGGTTTCTGGAACGAACTCCAGGTACTTGCCCTCCGACACAATATTGAATGCACCAATACGGGTCACTTCCTGTACGGCCTCTTCACCACTGGCGTTAACGACGACGGCGTTAAATGTGACGACTTTGCCGGTAGCGGTCATTTCACGTTGCAGTTCAAACCACAAACGTTCGATTTCCTCTAGCGAGGCGAGTCGGTTTGACTGTCCCATCTTCTTGGCGAACGCAAGCAGGAATTCTGTGCGTTCGGGATATTGCACCTGCGTCAGTGAGGTTTCAAACTGTCCGCGCGCGTCGCCTGATGCCTGCTGCAGCACGCCAAACAATTCTTTCAGGCCGCCCAGACGATCCTTGAAAGCCCGCTCCAGATCAACGATTTTGGCATCGTTAACCTCAAATTGCTTTTCCATTCTGACAGAACGTTGTTCCTGCCGTTTCTTCTCGGCCTTCTCAGCGTTCAGTGCCCTTGTTTGGGTTGCCCGGTTGGCACGGAACTCGTCCAACCTGGCTTTGCTTTCAGCCGCATCTGTGACCCGGCCGGATTTTACCTGTTGCAGAAGTTCATCCAGTGAAACTGCCGTAGCTGCATGGGCCACCACGGTTGAAGCCAGTAACAGGCTGCCAGCCAAGCCAATTTTTTTAATTATTGCAATCATTGTATTTCCCTCGTTGGCGCAGCTACCGGAACAATGAGCAAGTCCGGTGCAATCTGTTTACGCGCAATCTTCAGCCCGCGTGCGACCTGGGCCTGGTAAGTTGCTGGTGGGAGTTCGACGAATTCACGTGAGACCGAATCCCAGGCACCGGTGGTAGCCCCGCCAACGGTCTGGTACAGCAATGCAACACGGCCAATGCGTAGAAAATCCACTTCGAGTTCTTTACCGTTGACTTCGGTGGAGCCTTTGTAGGCTTCGATCGTCCGCCCATAGTCATTTTCGATCTGGTAACCCTCAATGACACGACGCAACTTTTCAGCGGCAGTGACGTCTGAGCGCTCCATCATTTCACGCAAGCGTGCGACGCGCGCAGTGCGCTCTTTCATCAGGAACGGGGTGTCCAGTGAAATAAATTCGTCTAGTGCATCCACCATACGGAGCATCAAGGGTACGATCTGCCGTTCAATCAGCGCAATATTGCCAATGGAATCCGACAAGGCCTGCATTTCATCCTGTTGGTTATTCAACTGGGTCTGTAGCAGGGCGTTATAGATTTTCAGTCCATCAACCACCTTGGTGACCGCGCGATAGTCGTTCACAATTTTCTCAGTCTGGTCGGCGACAGAATCGACCTTTTTCTGTGCATTTTCGCCGGCGTCTGCGCGACTTTCACCTTCCTGCATGACTTCATTAATAGTCGCTGCGAAGGCCTGAGTAGACAGACCGACGATGGCGTAAATGAGGACCGAGGACAATAGACAGGTAATCTTTCTTATGTTTAGCATGCTGCGTCTCAATGGCTTCAATTAATATGATGTTGATAAGTATGGGAAGGACACTCTATATTTTGAGAGGCTAGCAGTCAATTGCTATGGAGGATTTTGTGACATTCCGTCACGCCTTGTCATGCGGATGTAAGTGCAGAGCCTGTTTCTTCATAGGCTATATGCCCAAATTAATACGCCGCTTAACATTAACCAGGTGATAATTGTCAGCGGTACGCCAACACGAACGAAGTCGCCAAACTTGTAGCCACCGGCGTTCATGATCAGCACATTGGTCTGGTAGGCCATGGGTGTTGCAAAACTGAGGTTGGCGCCAAAAATAACCGCAAGTACAAAGGGTTCCAGAGGCAGGCCAAGCTGTTGCGCGATGCCAATGGCAATGGGGGTGCCAATAACTGCTGCGGCGTTGTTGGATACGACGTTGGTCAGAACGCTCATCATCAACATCAGGCTCATCAGCACAACTGCGGGCGGGGCACCGAAGGTAATGTGGACAAACAAATTGGCCAGGTAGTCAGCGCCACCCGTCTTGAGCAAGGCCATACCCATAGCAAGGGAGGCCACGATGATCAATATGACCTGTGTGCTCAGCGCATGCATCGCGTCTTTCCAGTTGAGACAACCGGTCAGGATAAGCACCAGGCAACCCAGTAATGCGCTGATCTCGATCGGCATAATTCGCAATGCTGCCAGTGCCACCACGCCGGTGATAACTGCCAGCGCAATGGGCGCTTTGCGCGCCTTGGGCAACTTGATGCTGCCATCCAGTATCAGAAAATCAGAGCTCTGCTTCAGGTCCGCCAGGTTTTTGAGTGTGGATTGCACCAATAATACATCACCGGCGCGCAAGCGCGTCTCATCCAGTCCGGGAGACTCCCTTTCTTCCATGCCTTTAAAGCGGTTGAAAGCCAGCAGCCTGAGCTTAAAACGTGTGAGCAGGCCGGCATTGCCGATACGAACCCCGTTTAGCCTTGAGCCGGGTGTCACAGCTACTTCTGCGATTTGCTGGCCTTCGGCGGACAGCGGATGGCTGGCATCGACTTCGTGTTCGCCGGAATAAAGTGTGCCGCCGAGCAGGCGGGCGAATTCCCGCAGATTCTGCTGGGTATCACTGGTTGTGATTCGGTCACCGCCACGCAACTTCACATCCGGCAGCGGATTGATAAATACGCCTTTACCGCGCTGAATGGATTCTACCTTGATGTTTTCTCCGGAACGCGTAATAGCATCTGCCAGTGAGCGGCCGACGACAGGGCTGTTGGCATTCAGCCTGATCTGGGCGGTATAGACCCTCGATACGCCACGATTCATCGGTGGCACGCGTTGCGGGAGTAGCCTTGGTGCGACCAGCCACAGGTAGAGAATGGCTACAACCCCGGAAACCAGGGCGGGCCCGGCGAAATCAAACATGTTGAATCGCTCCATCCCCATGTCTGCCGCGACATTGACAACCAGCAGGTTGGTGGACGTACCAATGGTCGTGGACATACCCCCGATAATACTGGCAAAGCCCATCGGAATCAGCGAACCGGAAGGCGACATGCCAGTCTTGACGGCTACCCCGATCAATATGGGCAACATCAATACAACGATGGGCGTATTATTGATGAAAGCACTCAGGAAGGCCGTCAGGACCAGGGTCAATAACAGTGAAAGCGCTGGACTGCGCCGCCACAACCTGGCCAGCAGGCGACCGACGGGTTCAAGTGCACCCGTGCTGATAAGGCCCTGGCCAACGATCATCAGAGCAGAAACTGCTATCAGTGCCCGGTTGCCGAACCCTAAGAAGAAATCACTGGGTGCAAGTACCTGGCCGTCTGACTCGAAGGGGAACAACTGGAAGCCGGTAGCGAGCGCAACCAAGACCACCAGGCTGGTCGTTTCCAACGGTATGTTGTCGCGGGTAAACAGCACCAGCGCTATGACGATCAAGACCATGACCGCCAGGGCGTGCATGTTTGGCAGGGTTACCTCGAGCATGGCTAGTGCTCCTTCAACATGATAAATGTTTAATGACTGCATCCAGTGATGTAACAGGCGGCAGGCAACTTTGGTCGCGACAAACAAATGCAGATACGTCTGCATGATCATCAAGTGCGCCCAGCATGCCCGGTAAATTCCTGCTGCCCGGGGCCAGCGCATAGCAGTGTACCCCATCCATTAAATGCAGAGCCCGGTGGATATGCGCAGTTTTCTCAACTTCCGTGCCCGTAATGATAACTTGAGGTGGTGGGTTGATGTATTCATCCAGCGCACCGAGCAGGCTGGCATGGGCCATTGGGTGTTGTTGCATACTGGTGAGCGCTGACAGCAGACCGGTGCGGGCTGCCTCCAGATAGTCGCTGTTGCCGCTTAAATGTCCAAGCTGTATCAGGGCGCTCATTGCGCTACCGGCAGCGGCGGGTGTCGCATCGTCCTGGGTGGGCCGGATGCGGTGCAAGGGTGCCTCCTGTCCGGCTGCAGTGAAAAAGAAACCACCTTTTTCATGATCCATGAAGCGCGCCATAATGCTGTCTGCAAGTTCGATTCCGAACAGGTAAAAATCGTCCCGCCAGCGTTCACGCAATACTGCCAGCGTGGCTTGTAGCAACCACGCGTAATCTTCCAGGTAGGCCGGAAAATAAGACTGACCTTTTGCGCGCACGGTGTATAGCTGTCGATCCGACCACATTTGCGCACGCAGCAATTCGAGAATTTGTACGGCCTTGTCTACCCATGCAGGCTTGTCCAGGGCTGCGCCGGCCCGCACCAGGCCATCAACAATGAGGGCGTTCCAGCCGGTCAGTCGTTTAGGGTCGGTGCCGGGGTGGGCCCGTTCGCTTCTGCAGCGGTGCAGGATGTCCCTCGATTGTTGCAAGAGCTCATCAATGCGCACACGTGTCGATGGGCTGCCTGCCGCCAGTGTGTGGGTTGTGACCCGTCGAGTGAGATGCCAGAACCTGTTTTCAAAATTTGGTGGCTGGTCCAGGCCGTAGGCCCGGCTGAACCAATGGTACTGTTCATCGCTAAGCGTGTTGCGTATAGCCGAGACTGTCCATACATGAAATCCACCCTCAACACCTTCGGCGTCGGCATCGATGCTCGCACAATAGCCGCCCTCCACAGATGCCATCTGGTCATCCAGCCAGTCAACAATGCCAATGGCAACATCTGCAAAGCCGCAATCGCTGCGATTGGCACTGCGTAGTCGCAGGGAAGCCTCTGCGTATAACGGCAGCAGCAATGCATTGTCATACAGCATTTTCTCAAAATGGGGTATGGTCCAGCTACCATCGACGCTGTAGCGAAAAAAGCCGCCGTCCAGGTGATCGCGCAAGCCACCGGCGGCCATTGCCTGCAGGGTATGGTGAAGTATCTCCTCCATACTGGCGGCAGCATCAGCCGCGCTGCCCAGGCCACTGCACAAGCGGCTGATAAATGTCAACAAAGGCGCTTGCGGGAACTTGGGTGCAGCACCGAAGCCGCCATACGCACGGTCGTGTTGCTGCAAGACAGTCTGGAGGGCGAGGCCCAATGGTTTTGCAGTGAGATCATCAGTGTGCTCCACTACGCCCTGTATGGAAGTCACTGCCATGTGCAAATGGGTTGACTGCCTTTTGATTTCCCCCCGTTGTGAGTCGAACCAACGCCGCAGTTGCCGCAAAACATCCTGGAATGCCGGCATACCCTGGCGGGCTTTAACGGGAAAATAGGTGCCGGTAAAAAAAGGTGACAGGTCTTGCGGGTCGAGGACCACTGTCAATGGCCAGCCACCACCGCGACCATTGAATAACTGATGTGACAATTGGTAGACCTTATCCAGATCCGGGCGCTCCTCACGGTCCACCTTGATATTTACAAACAAGTCATTCATCAGGGCAGCAGTATCCGTATCCTCGAAGGATTCATGTGCCATCACGTGGCACCAATGGCAGGCACTGTAGCCGATGGAAAGCAAAATCGGGATATCGCGGCTGCGTGCTTCGTCCAGCGCCGCCTGATCCCAGGGCTGCCAGTGCACCGGGTTGTTCGCGTGCTGTTCCAGGTAGAGACTGGGATTGCCCGAGAGTCGGTTCATTGCTGTTTCCTTGTTCCTGCATGGTGTGTGGATCACATGGCTTGCCAGTTCTCCGGGACTGTCTTATGCTGCTTGCGGTTTTCATTGTACTGCTTGCAGAGAATTATCGGGTGCAATCCAAATATCCTTTGATCAATTTTGACCCTGTTGCCGTGTCTATCGGCCCGTTGGACATTCATTGGTACGGCATAATGTACCTGCTGGCATTCCTGTCTTTCTGGCTTATCGGTAACCGCCTGGCCTCAACGCGGGGTTGGTTTGGCTGGAGCAAACAGGATGTCAGTGACGTCTTGTTTTACGGTATGCTCGGCGTAATTTTTGGCGGGCGGATCGGCTATATGCTGTTTTACGGCTTTGACCGGTTGGTGCAAGATCCATTGTCGCTGTTCAGAATCTGGGATGGTGGGATGTCCTTCCATGGCGGACTGCTTGGCGTGATCCTCGCGATGGCCTGGTTTGCCAGGCGCACACACAGGTCATTCTGGCAGGTGGCAGATTTTGTGGCGCCGCTGGTTCCGCTGGGGCTCGCGTTCGGCCGCCTGGGCAATTTTATCGGGGGTGAGTTATGGGGGCGCTTGACGGATGTACCATGGGCGATGATTTTTGCCAGGTCAACTGGTATTGCTCCAGGTAATGTTGCGGCGCTGAACGAAGCATGGAGATCCGGTGCACTGGATCACCTGGCACGGCATCCAAGCCAGTTGTACCAGGCTGGCCTGGAAGGCCTGACATTATTTTTTATCCTGATGTGGTATTCCGCCAGGCCCAGGCCGCCCGCAGCTATCTCAGGCCTGTTCCTGTTAGGGTATGGAGTATTTCGTCTTTTTGTTGAGTTTTTCCGCCAACCGGATGTGCAACTTGGTTTTCTGGCAATGCACTGGCTTACCATGGGTATGGCCCTGTCTTTACCGATGATTGCCGCAGGGGCCATTATGATGTTGCTCGCTTACCGGTACGACCCCCAGCGCTCACACGGCAATCAATAACTATGCAAAACTATCTGCAACTCCTGCAAGACATCCTGGACAGGGGTAACCGCAGGGAAGACAGAACCGGCACCGGTACCATCAGCCTGTTTGGCTATCAGATGCGATTTGATCTTTCCCGGGGTTTTCCCAGTGTGACAACCAAGAAGTTGCACTTGCGCTCGATAATTCATGAATTGTTATGGTTTTTACAGGGCGGTACCAATATAGCCTATTTGAACCGGCACGGTGTCTCAATATGGGATGAGTGGGCAGATGAAGAAGGTAACCTCGGACCGGTCTACGGTGCCCAATGGCGGGATTGGGTAGCGGCGGATGGGAAGCATATCGACCAGATCAAGCTGCTGCTGGACGACCTGCGAGAGCGTCCGCATTCCCGCCGCCACATCATCTCGGCCTGGAATCCGGGGGTGCTGCCGGATGAATTAAGAAGCCCGCAGGAAAACGCGCGGGCTGGCCTGCAGGCCTTGCCACCCTGTCACACGATGTTTCAGTTTTACGTGGCTGAAGGCAAATTGAGCTGCCAGATGTATCAGCGCAGTGCTGATGTATTTCTCGGCGTACCCTTTAATATTGCCTCGTACGCGATATTGACAATGATGATCGCCCAGGTAACCGGCCTTCAGCCCGGTGACCTGATCATTGCACTGGGTGATGCCCATATCTACCTGAATCATCTGGAGCAGGTCAATACGCAGTTATCCCGCAATACCTACCCATTGCCCATCATGCATATCAATCCTGACAGACAAGACCTGTTCGGGTTCGTTTACGAGGATTTTGAATTACAAAATTATCGGTGCCATGCTGGTATCAGGGCACCAATCGCTATTTGACAGCATCCAACATGCAGAAAAAAGTCACCTTGATCGCAGCCATGGGCAGAAACAGGGAAATTGGGCTGGATGGCCACATGCCCTGGCACCTGCCGGCTGAGTTGCAGCATTTCAAACAGGCAACCATGGGCAAGGCCATATTGATGGGGCGCAAGACCTGGCAGGCCATTGGCAGGCCGTTGCCCGGTCGTCAGAATATTATTATCACGCGAAACCCGGTATTCGAAGCTGCCGGTGCGGATATCTGCACGTCGCTTACGGCCGCCATTGATATTTCCCACAGCCAGGAAATTATGGTGATCGGGGGTGGTCAGTTATACGCACTTGCGTTGCCACTGGCACAACGCATGGTGCTAACGGTGATTGATATCCAACCGGATGCGGACACCTGGTTTCCTCAGTGGCAGGAACGGGAGTGGCGACAAACTGCACAACGGTGCTTTACCGCTGATGACACCGGGGGCCTTGCTTACCGGATCGTTGAATTTGAACGGGTGGGGTCAGAATAAAAAAAGTACCCTACGGAGCCTGTCGGGTTTGACCGATCGTAGCTTTTTCGCAGTAGATCATGTTAAATCCGACAGGCTCCTACGGGCAATGCACCTGGAATATCGTCCGGTCTTCCAATCTCAGGGCGCTCAGTTTGCCGCCCCATACACAACCGGAATCCATGGCGATATAGCGTTTTTTTATACGCAAACCCAGGGCTGCCCAGTGTCCGAATGCGACCGTCACATCCCTTGTTTGCCGGTGCTTGTGTTTATACCATGGTTTGTACTTTTCGGGTTGAGTGCCTGGCGGGCCTGAAAACCGGTAGGCGCCCCGGCCCATATCATCGCAAAAACGCAGTCGCGTCAGGATATTGGTGATCAACCGTAAGCGGCTCCACCCGGTCCTGTTTTCCCGCCAGCGACGCGGGTTGTTGCCATACATCTTACGTAAAAATTTGCCACGCTGGCCAGACTGCAAGACGGCGGATACTTCCGCGCTGGCACTGATCGCCGCCTGCCAGTCCCATTGCGGTATGACACCCGCATGAACCCTGAGCAGGTGATGCTCTTCAGACCAGCACGCCAGTGGCTGGGTGCACAGCCAGTCCAACAGCGCTTCACAATCCGGCGCCGACAGCACGCCATCGAACTCACTGTTGCCTGAGCCGCCACCGGGATGGTACTGGTGACTCGCCAGCAGGTGCAGATCATGGTTGCCGAGTGTGACGCTGACGGCTGTACCCAGGCTTTTCAGAAAGCGCAAAACCTGTAGCGACTGGCCACCGCGGTTGACCAGATCGCCACAACACCAGAGCTCGTCAGTGGCCGGATCAAAAGCAGCTTCCTGCAGGATCTTTTGCAAAGAATCATAGCAGCCCTGAATATCCCCTAGCAGGTAAGTAGACAAGTGTTAACAGACCCTAGTGCAGAGGGGTGTCCGGGGCATGCAGTGTGAACTCGGGAATTTCAGCACGGAAGGACTGGCCATCGTCAGTGACAAAACCGTATGATCCTTTCATCGATCCTACCGGTGTGGGGATCAGTGCTCCACTGGTGTAATTGTAGGAAGCCCCCGGTGCCAGTTCCGGCGTTTCGCCGATCACACCTTCACCAATGACTTCTTCCACCGTGCCATCTGCATGGGTAATGATCCAGTGGCGGTTACGCAGCGTGATAATTCGATTGGACTGATTGGTGATGTAGATAGTGTAGGCGAAGGCAAACTTTTCATCATGTTGGCCGAGAAACTCTGGTTGTGCCACCACGCGTACCGGGATATTGAGGTTCATTGTGACCGCCGTTTACTTAAGACCTGTTGACAGGCTTTCAGTCTGCATCATACGGCAGTGCCCGCGCAAGCGCGGCAAATTGCGACAGGCTGAGTTGTTCGGCCCGCTGCCCGGCGTCGATACCGGCGGTCAGTATTTGTTCAGCACTGAAAAGATTTCTGAGGCTGTTGCGCAGTGTTTTCCGGCGTTGGGAGAAAGCTGCCATGACGACCCGTTCGAGGTTGTTGACAGACCCGACTTCAAAGGGTGGTGTCTGTAGCGGTTCTAAACGGACTACGCTGGAACAAACCCTGGGTGCGGGTATAAAACTTTCCCCCCGCACCTCAAACAGTGGTGTGACACTGTAGCGAAACTGTGTCATGACGGACAAGCGGCCATAAGCTTTGCTGCCCGGTCCCGACGCCATGCGGTCCACCACTTCTTTTTGCAGCATGAAGTGCATATCACGGATCAGGTTGTGCCAGCGTAGCAAGTGAAAGATCAGCGGTGTGGAGATATTGTAAGGCAAATTCCCGACCAGCCGGAAAGGGCGATGGTCGGAGATCATGGAAAAATCAGCCTGCAGCACATCGCAGGCGTGGATCGTAACATTGCTGGTCTGGGCAAACTTTTTTTCTAGTTGCAGGACCAGATCCCGGTCGATTTCCAAAACATGTAGTTCAGCAGCGCTTGCCATCAGTGGTTCTGTCAAAGCTGCCTGGCCTGGGCCTATTTCCAATAGCAAATCAGTGGGCTGAGGGGCAATGCTGGCGATAATGCGGTCAATAACCTGCTGGTCGTGCAGGAAATTTTGACCAAACCGCTTGCGTGGCCGATGATTCATCTGGCGGGTCTCATCGGACAGGTTCTATTGGCACATGCGCTGTGCGGTCAGTGCAGCTACGACCATGCTGGAAGCATCGGCACGATTCTGCCCGGCGATATCCAGCGCAGTGCCGTGGTCTACTGACGTGCGGATGAATGGCAGACCGAGGGTGATATTCACTGCATTGCCAAAGCCTGCGTGCTTCAGCACCGGCAGGCCCTGGTCGTGGTACATAGCGATCACAGCATCACATTTTGCCAACCTGGGAGGCGTGAAGGCCGTATCGGCGGGAACCGGTCCAAAAGCATTGATACCATCGTGCCTGCAATCATCGATGGCCGGTTGAATAACCTGTAGGTCTTCGTGGCCCAGATATCCATCTTCCCCTGCATGCGGGTTCAGGCCCAGTACCTGGAGCACGGGTGCCTTAATGTCAAACCGGTGTTGTAGCTCATGGTGAGTAATGCGTATGGTATCGCGCACGTTAATTTGCGTGATGGCGTCCGGTACATCACGCAGTGGCAGGTGGGTTGTCACCAACGCCACGCGGATATGCTCTGCCGCCAGCATCATTACGACTTTTTTGAGGCTGGATAATTCTGCCAGCAATTCTGTGTGGCCGCTGAACGCGATACCGGCTTTGTTAATCACGCCTTTGTGCACTGGCCCGGTAACCAGGGCGCCGGCGTGGCCGGAACGAACCAGCCTGACGGCTGACTTGAGTGTGGAAACTACGTATGCGGCGTTTGCAGGATCTAGCTGACCGGCCCTTGCAGGTTGCACCAGCGTTTGCGGAAAACAATGGAGTTTACCGGCTGATACCGTGTCGCCTGGTTGCCAGGGTACAATCGGCAGCTCAAATCCAAGCGTGTTGGCCGCAGCAGCCAATAACTGCGGATCGGCGACCGCCAACAAGCGTAACTCAGGGTGCTCATGGGCGAGCCGAATGGTGCATTCCGGCCCGATGCCCGCGGGTTCGCCTGGCGTCAATGCAAGCACCGGGATATCCCTTATCACGATTTGTCCGCAAATGCCCGGGCCCGGCGACAGGCCTTATTTGGGCAGCCTGATTTCAACGAACGCCTCGTCGCGCAACCGCTGCAAGAATCGTTCTATTTCGATGTCCACTTTCTGTTGCCGCAGGTTATTGCGGGCAGAACTTCGGCGCGATTCATCGGTCACGTCTTTCTCGCGTTTTCCAAGGCGCTGGACGATGTGCCAGCCATTTTCGGTCTGGAAAGGCTCAGAGATATCCCCATCACTCATGGCGGCCAGCGTTTGCTCCATGCGCTCGCCGTAGGCTTGCGGTGCAAACCAGCCCATGTCACCACCGATGTTAGCGCTGGAACTATCATCAGAATTTTCCCGGGCCAATGTTTCGAAGTCTTGCCCCGCTAGCAGTTTCTTGTGTATGTCGCGGATACGCCGCATGGCTTCGCGCGGACCAACCAGGTCATTTACTTTAACCATAATATGGCGGGCATGATATTCCGTTGCCATTACCTGGCTGCGGTCACGATAGTCGTTTACCCGCATAATGTGGAATCCGGCCGGGCTGCGGATGGGAACGGTGTACTGGCCTGCTCTCAGGTTCTTGATGGCCTCGGAAAATACTACCGGTACTGAGTTCAGGTCACGCCAGCCGACCAGGCCGCCTTCCAGTGCCTCCTGACTATCGGAATAACTGATGGCGGCAGAAGCGAAATCCAGCCCGTCTTGCAGTTGCTTGTAGACGTTGTTTGCCTTGCTCTCCTGCGCGGCGATCTGCTGTGGCGTGGCGCCTTCAGGTAACGCAATCAGGATATGGGAAATGTTGTATTCGCCGCTGTTAAACTTGTCCGAGGCCAGCAGGATCTCTATTTCTGTATCAGTAATCGGATCCATGCCGTTAACCACGCGCTGGCGCAGACGTTCAGTCATCATTTCTTCACCGATATTCTTGCGGAATTCTGCGAAATCTTCCCCGTCAGCTTCGATCACCTGGCGCATCTGCACTAAGCTGAGATTGTTCTGCTGGGCCAGCCTGAGCATGGTCTGGTCAATATCGGTATCGCTGACCCGTATACCTGTCTGGAAGGCCCGCTGCAACTGCAGCCTGCGAATAATCAGGCGCTCAAGCACCTGCTTTTCAAGCAGGTGCTTAGGTGGCAACTCACCACCTTGCTGGCGAATCCTGTCCACGATTCCCTTGATGGCGAGGTCCAGTTCACTGCGCAGAATAATGTCATCATCAACCAGGGCGACAATGGAATCGATCTTTTGCCTGCTCTGAACTTGCTGGGCCTGGGCTTGCAGCGTGTTTAGTGTGAGCACTGACACCAGGGTGATGCATGCAAGCCACACCATGGGCCGGCCCATGGCTTGGTTCGAATATTTCATATAGACCTGTCTCCGGGAATCTGTCATTTTGTGTTAAGCGATTAAACGCTAAACCCTAACCCCCTATTTTAACCCATACCGGTGGTAAGCAAAGCTCTGATCAGCATTTTGCGATGATCGGGTGCCCGGGGTTGACGCTACACTAGTCAGCAAGGTCGTAAAATAGCGGAGCGGACCTGCGGCCGATATTCGACAGGCCTTTGAGCAGTAACTGTACATAGATGGCATCCCGGTAGTCGCCCTGACGGTTTCTGAGATAACGCTTGGCAACCATTTGCAGGGCCCAGCAGCAACTGTTGTATTCAAAACCCGCTTCGGCAGCGAGCAAATTGGAATCCCGCAAGGAATAGTTTACCCGGCCCAAAACTTTCCAGCGCTCATTGATCGGCTGGTAATAACGAATATCAAACTGGTCCAGGCTGTCGCGCCTGAACCGGTATTCGGCACCCAGGCGCCGACCATTGGCCGCCCGGTGTGTTATGCCCAGTATTGCGACGTCTAGTTCACTGTTTTGCCAGTCCCATTGGGCGCTGACGCGACTACTCAGTCGCCTGGTCGGATGCAGGACAAACTCGGCAATGAAAGGAGAGGCGCTGTCATCCAGCGGTGTGTTAAGCGCTGGCGTAACGCGCCGACCCTCAAAGTATGCGATCTGGCCGAAACTCAGGCTCCATAATTCCTGCCCGGTACGCTGATTAATGGATCGGGTCGTCAGGGCCAGGGTTAACTGGTTAGCATCAGACTGCCGGTCTGCACCGGTAAACCGGTTGTAGTGGAACAATTGGCTAAAGCCGAATGTAAATGGCGCCGAATCAAAGTCTGGCAGGTTATCCTGATTTTTGAATGGCACATACAGATAAAACAGCCGGGGTTCCAGCGTCTGCACGATCCCGTTGTTGCGATTTTTCTCCATGAACAGGCCGCTATCGAAACTGATAATTTCAGTCCCGCGCTGAGGTGATGTATCGCCCGGCTGGCCGTGCCGGTTAAGCGCATAAGACGTATAGCGGTAACCGACGCTGGGGCGCATATATCCCCAGTTGGTACCGATATTCCACTCAATGCGCGGGTAGATGTCGAGGCGCGACCCCGTGGTGCCAAAGTCACGGTCAAAATAGACCAGCTCGGTATCCAGTTGCAATCTAAGCCCCTGGTTTCCCAATGGCCGGTCAAGATCCAGGGCCAGGCGCGGAAGGCGCCTGTAGGGCTCATTGGTAATGCTCACCGATTCGTCAACGACCTGGAAAACATCGGCAATGGCTGAAAAAGTCCAGTATCGGCCGCCGCCGGTAATGCCGGCATTGCTGCGCAGGTATTGCCGTGATGCCGCCGCCAGGCTGGTGCTGAAATCCTGAAAGAACCGATCATCACTGACCCTGTCCACCAGCACGCGGCTACCCCAGCGTCTGCTGAGGCGGGCATCATGGTTAAAGCGGTAGTGGTAACGGAGTTCCCCGGTCTTGTTATCACTCGGCAAATAGTCAAAATTCAGGGCACCACCGGTTCGCCGGGTAATAAACCTGTACTCGGCTGTCAACATGGCACCGCGATAAGTGAAATAACGCGGCGTAATTGTGGCATCCTGATTGGGCGCGATGTTCAGGTAATATGGAAAGCTGAGCTGAAATCCGTTGTCATTCGCCGTACTGAAGAACGGGTAGAGAAAACCGCTTTTGCGGCGGTTATCAATGGGGAATGTCATATAAGGTAAATACAGGATCGGGATATCGAAAAACTCAAGCTTGGCACCTTTGGCTGTGCCGACACCCTTGTCAAAATCCAGTTCAAGCTGTTTGGCCGTGAGAACCCATTCCGGATCTACTCCCGGGCATGTGGTAAATCTCAAGTCACGTAGTATGGAGTGATTTCCTGAATCAACCTCTATTTCAGCGGCACTTCCTTTTGCGCTTGAGCCGGTTATACCATAGTCAACGTCGTTAAAGCTGCCACCTTCGCTGGAGAAATTATACTGGGCACTGGCACCACTGATATGTAGCACAGAATCTTTATACTTCACTTTACCCGGCATGGTGACGGTTTCTGTCTTGGGGTCGTAGCGCAAAACTTCAGTGGTTATTAATTGGTCGGCACGGCGCAACTCTACCTTCCCCCGGGCCTCGGCTACTTGTGCATCGCCGGCATCAAATTCATTGGTTTTCAGCGTAATGGGGGCAGTGCTACGATCCGGTGTCTTTTTCCGCAAGGGCGCCAGGCTGGGTGCCGGGCAAGCCATCGCCGGGCCATCCGCCTCCGCCGGGCAAGCCATCCCCGCCGGGCAAGCCATCGTGGGGCCATCCACCGCCGCCGGGCCATCCCCGGCATCCGCAAACGCCGTTTGCCAACTGGATGCCAGCGCAACGGTCAGGGCCAATAGCGGGATCGATATTATTGCTTTTTTCAGGATCACAAATCGGCGCCGTATTAAGTCAGGGTCAGCCCGCATATTGTACCAAGGGATCGGATTTTAAATTTATCACGTTGAAGGAGTACTGGTATGCGGGCAAGGTGTCACAATTCGCCTGCCGGTGCAATGGCTGTACACGTTTGGGTTAACCATTTCCTGCGTTGGTCTTTTTTCAGCCTGGCCTGTTTTGCAGCGAGGCGATGAAATTCACGCATATTACCGCCAGTTTGGTTGAACAGATTCTGGAATGCACACTGTCCACCCTCATAGGTATTGTAAAGCGCCAGTTTGGCATTGTTCAGGGGCTCGGTAAACCATTCTGAAAAATAATCCTTATTGTCCCATTTAGCTGCCCTCAGTTGATCATACGATTGCACCAGTCCCTGCAGGATATCGGCCTTCAATCTGCGTTTCTCAGCATCGCTGCTATTGGAACGATAGAGCTCGGCCAGGTCTTCACGGACGCCGCGGAGCAGCGAGTTAAACGCTTTGCCAGCGGATTGCAGTACCTGCCAATGTTGCAGTTCTGCTTGCCGATGGGTGGATTCCAGCCAGATTTTTACACCCGTTTCTTCCATGAAAGCAGCGTAGCTTTCGTTGAACCCGCCATCACCTTTTATATACAGGCGCTGGTGGGCCAGTTCATGAAACAGATAAGCAGCCATGCGGATATCGGAACCGGTGAACATGGTGCTGAGCAGGGGGTCCCTGAATTTTCCCAGTGTTGAATAGGCCGGCGCAGGCGAAAGGTACACATCCAACCCCTTGTTGCGTAACCTGGCCAGAGATTGTTCGGCTTTTTGTAGTTTGAAGAATCCACGGTAGGGCAGGCAACCTGCGACAATGAAACACCACTCTTTGGGCTGCAGAGAAAATTCTTCGGTTGCAACGACATTCCAGACCAGGGCGTTGCCGTCAATCTCAACATAGCTGGAATAACTGCCGTCGGCAGGCAGATCCAGCTTACTTTCTGCGAATTCAATGATCCTGCCGGCGGCTTCCAATTGCCCCACCAGTTCTGGACTGGTTGCAGGATCATCCACCAGGGACTGGATATCCCGACGCGCGTGCAGCAATCTCCATTGGCCGGAAATTGCCTGCATGTAGTAGCCCGGACCGGAGCAGGCCGTTAAAAAAAAGCTGAAGGTCAGCAACATAAGCACGGTCGCAACCAGCGCCGGGTGCGCGGAGGTTCTCCCAAACCCCGACCGCAATTCAGGAATCAATTTTTCCCGGTACAAACTTAAGTGCTGCCGAGTTGATGCAATAGCGCTGACCGGTCGGTGGCGGGCCATCATCAAAGATGTGTCCGAGGTGTGCATCGCATTGCGGGCAAAGCAGCTCGATACGGCTCCGGCCGAGACGGTTGTCAACGCGCTGGGTGATTTCCGCCGTATCCAGTTCGCCATGGAAACTTGGCCAGCCACAGCCGGAATGATATTTGCTGTCAGAACCAAACAGCAGGTGCCCGCAGCAGACACACTCATAGTGACCGTCGTCATCTTGATCGCAGTATGGTCCGCTGAAAGGTGCCTCGGTGCCGGCTTCACGGGTCACGCGATACTGCTCCGGGTCCAGTTGCTCCCGCCATTGTTGTGAATTCTTGCGTATTTTCTTCATGGTATCTCGCATTGTAATGTATCCTTTCAGGCGGGCAAGCCGCCATGTTTTTAATGATCCTGCTGAAATAACGCTTGAACTCATGGCTTTTGACGGCGGCAGGCAGAATATTCAGGAAATGATGATGATCAAGGTTTTCGAGGATTTTGATATTACCCTTGTCGGCTATTACCAGTCGGTTTTGGAAGCCAACGGCATTCCAACCTTCATGAAAAACCAGTTTGGTACCGGCGGCCTCGGTGAATTGCCTTTTGTGGAGGTCATACCACAACTATGGGTATTAAATGAGGCGGAAGTGCCGCGCGCGATTGAAATGATCCAGGACTTGCAGGATAACAGAACCAGCAATAAAGCTAACGATCCTCCCCCCGTAGCTTCCTGATATCACTTTCCAGACGTTCGGCGGTCAGTTCCGCTGGCGGTATCGGCCGGCCAATCCTCAATTCAATCCGTGCACGGAATTTATACGGCCTGCGTTTGTGCAGCGGATCCCGCCGGCTGAACAGAGAACCCCACAAATTACACAGTGCCATGGGAACCACGGCAACGGCTTGCTCGCCCACGATTTTTTCCACACCTTTTTTGAAGGCATGGATCTCCCCGTCTGATGTGATACTGCCCTCAGGAAATATCCCCAGAACATGGCCATGCTTTATCGTCTCGTGGATACGCTGGTAAGCCTGATCAAGTATTTCTGCATTTTCATGGCGTGCAGCGATGGGTATGGCCTTACCCGTCCTGAAAATAAACCTGAGCACAGGTATCCGGAAAATTTTGTAGTACATGACAAAACGCACCGGCCGCCTGATGATGCCACCGATAATCAGCGGATCGACGAAACTGACGTGGTTGGCAGCCACAATCGCCGCGCCATCTTCCGGGATGTTTTCAATGCCGTTCACTTTCACCCTGTAGATGCTGTGTATCAGCATCCAGACCAGGAAACGCATCAGGAATTCGGGCACGACGGTAAATATGTAAATGGTCACGACCAGGTTTAGCAATGCGGTTACCAGAAATAGCTGTGGAATAGTGAAGCCGGCATTACCCAGCAGCAGCATTGCGAAGATGGCTGAAAACACCATGAACAGCGCATTGAGAATGTTGTTGCCGGCGATCACCCGGGAGCGATGGGACGGAGCTGTATTCTGTTGCACCAAAGCATAGAGCGGGACAATAAAAAAACCGCTGAATACACCGATCATCAGCAGATCAAATATGATGCGCCAGTTCGCCGCCACGGCAAAGAAGCTGCTTAAAGTCGCATACACCGCAGGCTCAGCCGGACTGGCAAAAAACATGTCGATTCCGAACAGGGTCAGGCCAATGGCACCAAATGGCACCAGGCCGATCTCTACCCGGCCACCGGACAAACGTTCACATAAAAGTGAACCGGTGCTGATACCGATGATGAACATGGCCAGCAAGGTAGACATCAGTTTTTCGTCACCGCCGAGGACGTTCTCCGAAAAGCTCGGAATCTGGACGAGGAAAGTTGCACCAAAAAACCAGAACCATGAAATACCCAAGACACTATTGAGTACAACCCGGTTTTCCTTGATGAAACGGATATTGCGGACCGTTTCTGCGACAAAATTCCAGTTGATTTTCAGGTCGGGTGCAACGGCCGGTGCCCGCGGGATTCCGCGACTCGAGAGATAGCCAACAATAGCTGTTAATAGCGCAGCTCCACTTATCCAGACAGGCCAATTGCTCTCTATGCCCATCAGCAGTGGACCGGCGATGGTGCCGGCCAGGATGGCGACGAAAGTGCCCATCTCAACCAGCGCATTGCCGCCGACTAATTCGCGGCGCTCAAGTACCTGCGGAATGATCCCATACTTGATCGGGCCGAACATGGTGGATTGAAAGCCCAGCAGGAACAGGACGCCAAGTAACAAAGGCAGGTAGTCCAACCAAAAGCCCAGGGTAGCCAGCAGCATGATAAGTATCTCAAACAGCTTGATGCGGCGGATTTGCACAGCCTTCTCATACTTGTCAGCAAACTGGCCGAACAGGGCGGAGAACAGGAAGAACGGCAGAATAAACGCCATTGCGCTGAGGTTGACCACCTGGTTGGTATTCAGGCCAGCCAGTTGGCTGCTTTGAAAAACCAGCATGGCCGCCAGACCGTTTTTGAAAATATTGTCATTGAAAGCACCCAGCGCCTGGGTGATAAAAAACGGCATGAAGCGTCGCTGCCCGAATAACTCGAATTGTGAGTGGTGCGACATTTGGTGGTGGTTACCCGCCTATGCCGCTATCAAAGTCAGCACACCCGCAATGGTGGCTGTCATCATCGTTGCCAATGTGCCACCCAGCACTGCACGCAAACCCAATCTCGCAATATCAGTGCGGCGGTTGGGTGCCAGGCCGCCAATGCCGCCTATCTGGATGGCAATGGATGAGAAATTGGCGAAACCGGCCAGTGCATAGGTCGTGATCAGCACCGAGTGTTCGGACAACGTATCCTTGATTTCCACCAGGTGCATATAGGCGACAAATTCGTTAATAACAATTTTTTCGCCAATCAGCCCACCGACCTGGACCGCTTCATTCCAGGGTATGCCGATAATCCACGCCATTGGTGACAGGATAGCGCCGAGGATAAGAGACAGGCTCAGGGGTTGGCCGATGGCAGCTTCGATGCCGGTTACCTGGCCGAACCATTCCAGCGGAAAGTCGATCATGGCGATCAGGGCGATAAATGCCAACAGCATACCGCCGACATTCAGCGCCAGCTTGACGCCAATTGCCGCGCCGTTTGCGGCTGCTTCGATAACGTTGGCAGCATCTTTCTCTACCTCCAGCTTGATTGAACCCCTGGTCATGGATTGTTCAGTTTCCGGCTTCAAAAGCTTGGCGATCACGATGGTAGCTGGCGCCGCCATCACGCTGGCCGCCAGCAATTGGCGGGCGTAAAACAATCTTTGAACTTCGTCTGTGCCACCCAGCATGGCGACGTACGCTGCCAGCACGGCACCGGCAATGGTTGCCATGCCTCCGACCATCATGGTGAACAGTTCGGATTCTGTCATTTTTTCAATATAGGGTTGTACAACCAGTGGCGCCTCGGTCTGGCCGACGAATACATTGGCGGCTACAGACAATGATTCAGAGCCACTGACACGCAACACTTTCAGCATCACCCAGGCCATGCCCTGGACGATCTTTTGCATCAGCCCAATGTGATAGAGCACGGCCATTAAGGAGGCAAAGAAAATAATCGTAGGCAGCACCTGAAAGGCAAGAACAAACCCGAACTCAGAGGCCCTGGCCAGGTCGCCAAATATGAATTGTGCCCCGATCAATGCAAAATCAATGATCTTGATGAAAATGCGGCTTATCACATCGAAAAACGCCCGTCCGCCTGGCACCATGATGACGATCACAGCAAAAACAATTTGCAGACTTACACCCGCTACAATCTGTTTCCAGTCTACTGATTGCTTGTTGCTTGAAAACGCCCAGGCAATTGAAATCAGTACTGCCAGCCCGAATAAACCAAAAGCGATAGTACCTATCATTCAGTGCACCTCGGAGGGGGAATGTTTTTTGTTAGAGACGCAATGTATAGGCTTTACGGGTGGCTGGCAAATGCACAGCCTGCAATCAGAGTTTAATCTCTGCCCAGCGCCGGTCGGCCCATAGCCGGGCAGATGCAATCGCCTGCCCGGTGCGGTACAGAACGTTCACGACCCAGACGCCCAACAGGCCAAACCCCAGCACCGGTCCCACCACATAAGCCAAAGGCAGGAAAAACACCCATTGTGCGATCACACTGACCCACATGCTGCGGCGTGTGTCGCCGGCTCCGATCAGTGAATTCATCAATACCATGCCGCTGGTATCCAAACCGATGGCCAGTGCCCACAGGATCATGGGCAAATAGGCCAGTTGGCGGGTCTCGGGGTTGGTCAGGAAGACACCGAGCAGGGGGCTGGCGAAAGGTATCAGGAAAATGCTCAGAATGACCCCGTACACCAGGCTGATGGCAGCAGCATTCCACCCCCACATGGCAGCAGCCTCAGGGTCGCCCCTGCCGAGCGCGTTACCCACCAGCGTGGTGGCTGCCAGAGAGATACCAAAGGCCGGCAGGATCGCCGTGATGTGAAAAGTCATCAGAACGTTAACCGCGGCCACCTCAGCCGTGCCTATCTGGCTCATGATCCAGATCAAAGCCACCAGGCCGGCGGCGAAAAACAATTGCTGCAAGCTGGAAGGCAGGGACAGCTTGAACTGCTGCCACAAGGCACTGCGGCTGGGAATCTGGTGCATGAAACCCTTGTCCTGTGCATGGCGCAGGGCAAAAAAGAAGTACAGCCCAGTGCCAATATACAGCGATATTGTGGTCGCCAGACCAGCTCCGAATACACCCATTTCAGGCGCGCCGAGATGGCCAAATATCAATACCCAGTTCAGGAAAATATTGATGGCGTGCATGATCAACAGTGTGCGCAGGTAGACGCCGGTCATGTGGATGGCGCTCCAGTAACCGCGAAAGGAAAAATTCATCCCGACCGCGATCATGCTGAGAATCCTGATTTGCAGATAGGGTATGCCTTGTGCGACAACTTCCCCGTCATGGCTCAGAAAGGTGTAGGCCAATGGCACGAGCATGAACAGCACTGCGGTCAGTGGCAGGCCGATGAGCAATGAGAGCATCAGTCCGCCGTTCAGTGGGATGGCGGTCTCAGTATGGCGCTCTTGCCCCAGTCGTCGCGCCGCCAATGCCTGCACGCCTGCAGACAGGCCAATGATGAAGGAAATGGCCAGGTAATTTGTGAAACTACCTATTCCTGTGGCAGCCAGGGCCGAGTCGCCGAGATGGCCAACCATACCGATATCAACCAGGTTCAGCAGGTTCTGTGACATCATCCCACCCATGATGGGGATGGCTATTGCCCAAATAGATTTACGCCTTTCCCGGTTGGGCCACAGTGCGTGTATTTGGGTAAAGGCTGAGGTCAAACTAGTGTTCCTTCAATGCACTAACCCTCCGCAAACAGCAGGGTTTCGCGCGTAGCTGCAAAATGTATAGCCGGCCAGCGCTCTTCGGTTAATTGCAGATTGACCCGTGAAGGTGCGATATAAACCAACTGGTCAGCGGCATCGCGGGCCAGGTTAGCCATCAATTGATGGGTGAAATCAGACAGCATTTTTTCATCATCGCAACTAACCCAGCGTGCGGTTTGTATATTCACGTTCTCAAAAAAGGCATCCACGTTATATTCGTTCTTCAGCCGGTAGGCCACCACGTCAAATTGTAGTACACCAACGGCACCCAATATCAGTTCATTACCGGTCAATGGCCGGAAAAACTGGGTTGCACCTTCTTCGGATAACTGCAGCAGACCTTTCCGCAGAGCTTTCAGCTTAAGTGGATCGCGCAATTGCGCCCGCCGGAATAATTCCGGGGCGAAATTGGGGATGCCGGTGAATTGCAACTTTTCGCCTTCGGTAAAGCTGTCACCAATGGCAATGGTGCCATGGTTATGGATGCCAATAATATCACCGGGCCAGGCTTCCTCAACATGATCACGGTCCTGCGCCATGAAGGTCAGGGCATTGGGTATTTTGATCTCCTTGTTCAGCCGTACATGCCGAACTTTCATACCCTGGCTGAATTTACCGGAGCAGATACGCATAAATGCAATGCGGTCACGGTGGGCCGGGTCCATATTGGCCTGGATTTTGAAAACAAAACCGCTGAGTGCGGCTTCATTGCTGTCCACTTCACGCCCGGTCGTGGCTCTGGGGCCGGGTGCGGGCGCATGCCTGACGAATGATTCCAGCAGTGGTGTGACGCCAAAATTATTGATGGCGGATCCGAAAAACACCGGCGTCTGATTACCCTTCAAATATGCCTGCGGTGCAAATTTGTGGCTGGCACCCTGGACCAGTTCTATTTCGTCACGGAGCTCCCTGGCGTCATATTCGCCCAGCCGTTCATCCAGCCGTGGGTTGTCAATACCGGGGATGATATCGGCCTGCTGGACTACGTAGTTTTTGCCCGACTCGTACAGGTGCACGGCGTCGTCCAGCAGGTGGTACACCCCTTTCAGGCGCTTACCCATGCCGATGGGCCAGGTAATGGGTGCGCACTGAATGCCAAGTACCGATTCCACTTCATCCAGCAAATCAATCGCATCACGGCCTTCGCGGTCCAGTTTGTTGATAAAGGTGAATATGGGTGTCTGGCGCAGGCGGCAAACATCCATCAATTTGATGGTTCGCTGCTCCACACCCTTGGCGCAGTCGATCACCATCAATGCCGAATCGACGGCGGTCAGTGTGCGGTACGTGTCTTCTGAGAAATCGGCATGGCCAGGTGTATCCAGCAGGTTGACGATGTAGCCGTCATAGCTGAATTGCATGACCGAAGAGGTCACCGAAATACCACGTTCCTGTTCCAGTTTCATCCAGTCTGAAGTGGCGTGCCGGACAGCCCGCTTGGACTTGACCGCGCCTGCCATCTTGATGGCACCGCCAAACAACAGCAGTTTTTCAGTCAGCGTGGTCTTACCTGCATCCGGGTGTGAAATAATAGCAAATGTACGCCTGCGGGCGATTTGTTGTTGCAGTTCTGTCATGGATGTAATTCAGGCTGGTAGCTGAGGCGCGAATTCTAACAGACATGTTATAGCAGAAACGATGAAATTACTTATTGGACAGCACCCACAGGGTGAGCAGTAAGACGGCTGTCTGGCGGATGATCAGCATGCGATGACATTGACGGCCAGGCCGCCACGGGAGGTCTCTTTGTAGTGATGCTTCATATCCGCACCGGTTTCCCGCATGGTTTTAATGACTTTGTCCAGAGATACTTTGTGCTGGCCCTGGTGCAGTAAAGCAAGCCGTTGCGCATTGATGGCCTTGACCGCTGCCATGGCGTTGCGTTCAATACAGGGAATCTGGACCAGACCGCCAACCGGGTCGCAGGTCAGGCCAAGGTTGTGTTCCATGCCGATTTCAGCCGCATTTTCAACCTGGTCCATGCTGCCGCCCATGGCTGCCGTCAGGCCACCGGCAGCCATGGAGCAGGCAACGCCTACCTCGCCCTGGCAACCGACTTCTGCACCTGAAATGGATGCATTGAGTATGTACAGTATGCCGATGGCACCTGCCGTCAGCAGGAATTCGATCACGCCATCTTCATTGCTGTTGGTGATGTGATTGCAGTAGTAACTCAACACGGCCGGAATAATACCTGCAGCACCGTTGGTAGGCGCGGTCACAACGCGGCCACCGGCAGCATTTTCTTCGTTCACAGCCAGGGCATACAAGTTGACCCAGTCAATGACATTCAGCGGGTCGTCTTCGCTGTGCCGGCTTAGTTGTTTCAGTTCACGATAAATGGCGGGTGCACGTCGTTGTACTTCGAGCCCTCCGGGCAACACCCCCTGGCAGGCATAGCCACGATGGATGCAGCTATGCATCACCTGCCAGATACTGAGCAGGCCGCCCCGGATCTCATTCTCATTTCTCCACACCTGTTCATTGGCCAGCATGATGCCGGCAATACTGAGCTTATGCCGGGCACATAACGCAAGGAGTTCATCGCCACTTTTGAACGGAAAAGGCAAGCGCGTCTGGTCTTTCACGATGCGGTCCGAGGCCGCTTCGTCCTGGTTGACTACAAAGCCACCGCCCACGGAATAGTAGTCGCGTTCCAGCAGCAATTGGCCGGTGGCGTCGAATGCTGTAAAACGCATACCGTTCGGATGATAGGGTAAGGTTTTGTGTTTGTTAAACAGCAGATCAATTTTTTCTGTGAAGTTGATCTGCTGTATACCCGCCAGGTTGATTTTGCCACTATGGTGGATTTGCTCGAGCAGGTCGTCTATATCGTCCGGGTCAATTTTATTGGGCAATTCACCTGACAGCCCGAGCATCACGGCCCTGTCCGTGCCATGGCCGTGGCCAGTTAGAGCCAGCGAGCCAAACAGGGTAACCTGTAGCCGCTCGACCTGTTGTAGCAGGTTTTGTTCCCCGAGGCGCTGTACAAAAGTGCATGCAGCCCGCATAGGCCCGACAGTATGTGAACTTGAAGGCCCGATGCCGATTGTAAACAATTCAAAAACACTGACAGCCATGTCATGCTTCCCTGAACAAGCCAGCGGTGATTTTAACCTGTGACAGGGTAATGCGAGGATAAAAAATGAACCAGCTAATCTTATACCATCAACCGGACTGCCACCTTTGTAATATTAAACATATACTTTAAATATGCAAACCTATAAGCACAGGGTTAAAGAATCAATTATCAAGAGACATTCCTGCTCTTGGTATTCGAATTCCTGCAGAAACACTCAGAAGGTTCTGGAGCATGCTGGCACATATGAATGGCTCGGTGTTAAATGCCTCGAAACTCGCTTCGTCGATGGGGGTGAGTGTTCCTACGATTAAACACTACATTGATATTCTGGAGGGTACATCTGTAATACGACAATTACGGCCCTTCCATACAAACACTAAAAAGAGGTTGGTGAAATCACCCAAGATTTATATAAGAGATACAGGATTGATTCACTGTCTTCTTGGTATTGAAAATTATAACGATCTTCTCGGGCACCCGGCTCTGGGAAACTCATACGAAGCATTTGTAACAGCCAGCTTGCTAGAGAAGTTTTCCCGTTATGAGGCCTGCTTCTATCGGTCGTCCAGTGGTGCAGAAATCGACCTGGTTCTGGAAAAAGGCAGCACAAAAATCGCCATTGAGATTAAATCTTCTTCAGCACCATCATTGACGCAGGGTTATTTTGAAGCACTGAAAGTAATCCAGCCGGATAGGGCTTTTGTTTTAGCGCCAGCAGACAGCCCTTTCCCATTAAAAAATGACATCTGGGCGCATAACCTTGAAAGTATACTGGCAATGGAATTCTGAATAGTACCCATGAAAAATGCTGGTCAGAGGTGGTCGCTCTCGGCCATCCATGCCCTTCGCGACACCGGTGCATCCCTGCACAATGGAGATGCGTCCCTGTCCAACCTGGTTTCCATTTCGCGATCAGGGCATTGATTGATATTGAATCCTGATATCAACCAGATTGTCAGGATCGGTGACTGAGTTGTAATTATTTATGAGTCGACAAGCTCAACCATTAAAGCAGCGAGGTTAATGGCATATACATTATCTTTCATGGGGAATTTTTCCTGTCCGTTATAGACTACAAAACGATGTGTAGGCTTTATATCTTTACAGGCCTCATGAAACCCACGCTCCAACTTTGGCGCCGACGATCGTTTAACCTCAATGGCAATAGTACGGCCATCAACGTGCCTGATGACAAGGTCTATCTCAGCACCACGCGCTGTGCGGTAAAAGTAGGCTTCACAACCCGCAGGCAAAAAACTCAGCAGATTTTCAATCGCAAACCCTTCCCAGCTTGCACCCGCAACCGGGTGACCCAATAGAGCCTCAAGTGAATTAATATTCAGTAATGCATGAAGAACACCGGTGTCTCTCAGGTACACTTTCGGGCTTTTCACGAGGCGCTTCTTTATATTACCGTGCCAGGGGCTCAATCTTCGAACCAGCAGTAAATCTGTTAGCAAATCAACATACCTGACAACTGTCTGACCGCTAACCCCGAGGCTGCCCGCCAATTTGGCGGCGTTAAGCAACGTGGCCTGTGAATGAGCGAGCATTGTCCACAATCGTCGCAGCGTCTCTGCCGGAATTCTGGGACCAAACTGTGGAACATCTCGTTCAAGATAGGTTTTGATGAATGCCTGACGCCATTCCATACTGATGCCATCTGATGGAGATAGCAGACTATCCGGGAATCCACCGCGTAGCCACAAGGCATCAATATTTGAATGCACAGAGGATATTTCCGTGGCAGTGACAGGGCTCATCTCCACATACGCAATGCGCCCGGCAAGGCTTTCCGAGGATTGCTTCAAAAGGTCAATAGACGCAGAACCAAGAATTAAAAACTGGCCATTGCGTCTGCCAGTGTGCCTGCCTTTGTCGATTAACCCACGCAGTGCCATGAATAATTCAGGTTTACGGTGGATCTCGTCCAAAATAATCAGTTTGTCATTGTGGGACTCAAGATAGGAAACAGGATCGTCCAGCTTTGCCAGATCCTGATGATTTTCCAGGTCAAGATATATGCACGGGCGTTTGGCGCTTATGGCCTGTGCCAGTGTTGTTTTACCTATTTGTCGCGGACCCAACAAGCCAACTGCTGAGAAATTTGTCAGCTTATCTTCAACAATGGGAAGCGATTTGCGATCAATCATTGTTGTAAATCTACCATAATATAGAGGAATTGCAACATTAATAGGAATATAAGACTTTTAAACACTATATTTCCAATAACCCCACAGTATTGAAGGGTTGTTCATAGCGGGTTTTCAAACAGACTGCTACACAAATGGGCCATCATGCGGCCCGCATAGGCCCGACAGTATGTGAACTTGAAGGCCCGATGCCGATTGTAAATAATTCAAAAACACTGACAGCCATGTCATGCTTCCCTGAACAAGCCAGCGGTGATTTTAACCTGTGAAAAGCTAATGCGAGGATAAAAAATGAACCAGCTAATCTTATACCATCAACCGGACTGCCACCTTTGTGATGAGGCGGAGAGCCTTCTGCACGCGTCCGGGCTGGGCGGGAGCTATCAGAAAGTGGATATCGAAACCGATCTTGAGTTACTCAAGCAATATGGCATCCACGTGCCGGTATTGATGCGCAGTGATACCCGGCAGGAACTGTTCTGGCCATTTGATCAGGTGCAACTCACGGCATTCCTGCAGGCCGAAAATTGAGGCTTAGCCGCCTACCAGACCCCTACATTCTGCATGGAAGCCCAGGGTTCTGCGGCTGGTAAAGTGTCGCCTGATTGCAGAAGCTCAATCGAGATGCCATCTGGTGAGTGCACAAATGCCATGCGACCGTCGCGTGGTGGGCGGTTTATAGCAACATTGCTACCACTGTATCAAACTCAGAATCTTTGCCTGATAGTGGAAGCACATCTATACTTCAGGCCCGCGGCAGGCAAGAAATTTGTAGTTCATGGCCGCTGAGCGGAAGTCGTAAATTATCATACAACAGGTAGAAAAATATCATGAAGATCTGGTTGCAAAGTGCTTGTGAGCCAAAAGTGGCCTGGAGGGCAACCAAGTACGCCTTTTTTGTCGGCATCATCCTGATCCTCATCAACCAGGGGGACGTTATTTTGCGGGGGGAGGTAACGACTGTCAGTCTCCTTAAAATGGGGCTTACGGTGCTGGTACCGTACCTTGTATCTACCTGCTCCAGTGTCGGCGCCATGTTGGAACTACGCGGACATAAAAACCACACAAGAGAGGATCAGGGAGCCTGATGCAGGGCTGGGCCAGGGCCAGCGTAGCCGCCCCGTCCTATGTATCCCGGCGGGATGAGTTACCCCGAAAAATGTCGCCAAACAGATTCGCTACCTTCTCGGTAAACTCCTGGAACCAGATACCGAGGCCCTCGAACAGACTTTTGGTGCGGTCCGAGGTTTCCGGCATAAACAGGCCCAGTAAAATATAAGCCACCAGGGTGGCAAAGGTGAAAATTACACCCAGCACAATCGCGGCCAGCCTGATCAGCCAGACTTCCTGGTTGAAGCGTGCAGCAAGCGTCCTGCAAACACCCAGTACAATCGGTTGACCGGGCTGGCCGTTCAGATTTCTCTTGATACTTTCGAAAAATAATTCGTTTTGCATGATTTTCCTCCTGCCAGGTTATTTAAGTGTACCGATAAGTGTACCAATGCAGATTTCGTGCCAAAAGTGCCATAAGGCCCTATATGGGTTTTTTCAGCACACAAACAAGTTTTGCTGTAAATTTGGCCATAAGCCGGTTATTTTCACCAGGTCCCTGAACTGAATCGAATATAAGTATGACTGCGTTCATTCTGAAAGTACTAATGGCCTACCTGCTGGGTTCTGTATCTGGCAGCTTGCTGCTGGGAAAATTCAGGAAGGTTGATATCCGCCAGCACGGCAGCGGTAACGCCGGCAGTACCAACGCGTTGCGAACCCAGGGTTTGTTGTTCGCCCTCGGGGTGATCATCATCGACATCGGCAAGGGCATTGTCGCAGCCTGGTGGATACCAATGCTGGATTTTGGTGACCCAACTGCGTTGCTGAATCCTGGTTTGCTGGTCATGGCTTGTGGTTTCGCAGCAGTTTTGGGACATTGCTATCCAGTCTGGCATGGTTTCCGTGGTGGCAAGGGTGCAGCAACTGCCGTCGGTGCAATGATTGTCATAGAGCCATGGTTGTTATTGCCCGTTGCAGTGACCTGGCTGGCGGTGTTGCTGATCACAGGTTATGTCAGCCTGGCGACCGTACTTGCCAGTTTCAGCCTGGTGCCAACTGCCTGGCTGCTGGGTGGTCATGCATTATTGGTTTTTTCTGCGGTACTCGCTGTATTCCTGCTATTTACACACCGTGGCAATATGCTCAATCTTCGCAGTGGCACAGAGCACCACTTTAACCCGCTGCACGTTTTTTCCCGCAGGCACGAATGACTTCTCCGGAGCCGTTGGAAGCGGCTTTGATACTGGAGCAGATGGACTACCAGGTACGCAAAAAGTTGACCCATCTGGTCATTGAGGCTTCACTGGATTCAACCAATTCTGCGTTGCAGCGCCTGCCTGTGTCCCGGCAGCATGGCATGGCCATCCTTGCAGAACAGCAAAGCGCTGGCCGCGGTCGGCGGGGCCGGCAATGGCATTCACCCGCTGGCGGGAACCTGTATCTGTCGCTGGGTTGGCGTTTCCAGCAACCGTTGACTGAATTGGGTTGCCTGCCGCTGGTCGTGGCGTTGTCCGCGGCGCAGGCGCTGACCCGCAGCGGGCTTGAAGGGCACCGGGTCAAGTGGCCCAATGATCTGCTGCTCGACGGGCAGAAACTATGCGGTTGCCTGGTGGAAGTGCAGGGCGACGCACGGGGGCCTTGCCACGCCGTAGTGGGCGTGGGAATCAATATTCGCATGTCTGCAAGCAGGGCCGCTGCCGAAATTGATCAGCCGTGGACCGATTTGAGAACCCGTTTACCGGCTTGTTCGCGCCATCACCTGGCTGCCCTGCTGCTGGAGGAACTGCTGGTGCAACTGACGCTGTTTGCCAAGCGGGGATTCACGCCATTTATGCAGCAGTGGGAACAAATGGATGGGTTGAGAGGGCGGTTTGTTAAAGTTTCCGCTGGCAAACGTACCTTGCGTGGCAAGGTTGCAGGTATCAATAACGATGGCGCCCTGCTGCTCGAAACAGGCACGGGAATGCTGAGTCTGCATGCAGGTGAAGTCAGTATAATACCGCCATGTTCAGGATAATTGTCATCAGCCTGTTTGTGGCTAACCTGTTGCTGGCAGTTTTTCAGGCCAGTAACCCAGCGGTAAAAGAACAAGCTGCTAACCCTGTGATGGCAGCAGAGAATGACAACATTCCGACCATCCACCTGTTCAGCGAATTGGTGCAGGACCGGGACCTGATGTCCGGTAACCGTCAGTGCTTCACCCTGGGGCCATTTCATGACATTGAAGATATGCAGGAAGTCCGCAGCCGCTTGCAGGAAGTTTCGCTCAACACTTATGACCGGCAGACACAGGCACTGGTAGAGAAAGGTTACTGGGTATTTTTGCGCCCTTACCGGTCTCTGCTGGAGGCAAACAAAGCATTATTTGCCTTGCAGGCACTGGGCCTGGAAGATAGCAGCGTGGTCTACGAAGGCAAGCTGAGAAACGCCATTTCACTGGGGTATTTTCTGCGCCAGGAAAACGCAATAAAACGCCAGCAAGCACTGAAAGCGAGGGGCTATGAGCCACTGGTACGCGTACAGCGCCAGGCAGAACCCCGCTACTGGTTGGATTATGAACAAGCCCCCGGGTCGGAAATGATCGCATTGGACATGCAAAGCCGCCCCAACGATTTCATGCAGCGCAGTATGCCTTGTCCGGAACAGTCCCAGACTGAAGCAATAGCCACTGAGTCTGGGCCGCCGGAGCCGGAGTTGCTGGAATCAAAGTCGCTGGAATCAGAGCGGTCGGAGTCAGAACCCCCGGCGTTGGAAGTAAGTACAACAGAATCAGAGCAGTCGCAAGCAGGGCCGTTGGAATCAGGTCTACCAAAGTCAGAACCGTCGGAGTTAGAATTACCGAAGCTTGAGACGTCGGAGCCAGAGTCGCTGGAGTTGGAGTCACCAGGAACAGAGCCGCCGGAGCCAGGCCCACCGGAATCAGAACTGCCGAAATCGGGGCTTCTGAGACTTGGACCACCCGTGTTGGAGCCGCTAGAATCAGAGCCGCCGGCTGCCAGCGAAGCACCGCTACAAACGCATACCCTGGAAGATCTACAAACGGATACGCTGAAAGAACGCGATGGGCCCGAGTCTGGAGATGGTGAAGCTGACGGCGGGAATTAGTGGCAGAAATCATTGCGCTGGGGGGCCGTAGCACATAAAATTCCACCCCCTGATTTATCCCGTGCCGGTATAGCTCAGCTGGTAGAGCAACTGATTTGTAATCAGTAGGTCCCGAGTTCAAATCTTGGTGCCGGCACCATCACTTCCCGCTCTGCCCGGAGTGCCATGACTCATCGGGTTTCAGATGCCAATATTCGTCAGGGTATCGATGATTTCCCGCAGGAACCGTTCGGCAGCGGGGTGCTCCACTGCGAACTGGGTTTCCACTGCTTTGGCACGGTCCATGACATTGTCAAACTCGCTGGGAGCAGAGTCGGACTCCACCAGGCGATTGATGGCTACATCCAGTCCCCGGACCAGTTCGAGCGTCTCAGGATCGACTTCATCCGTGTTTTCCAGCTCCTTGTGGAGCCTGGCCAATAAATCTCTTAGCTTCTGGTCACTCATGGACTATTCACTTGCCTGAGGTTGGTATTCAACTTCTACTTTACCACCTGAGGGGCAGGGTGGGCAGGTCTTGAATGGTTTTTCCCCTGGAACGGGACAGAATTAGCCGACGTTGCGGTCCTGATCTTCCCAATAAGCCGCCCTGAGATCCTTTTTCAGAATTTTCCCGGCACCGCTCAGAGGCAGGGGCTGTACTTAATCGGCCAGAGGTGGAACTTAAACTATCATCACCCTTGAGTCTGATTCAATTTGCTGAGTGCCCTTGTGAATGCCACCCCTTCCTCGTCCGCCAGTGCGGCACGCCGCAGGGTACGAACCGTTTCCACAGAGTCACCGGTCGATACCGCGCCATTGAGATGCTTCATTATCGTGTTGAACCGGTCGAGTCCGCGCGCGTGAGTATCACCATAACCCTTGATCAAATCGGCGCAACGGGCGATTTCGAGTGCCAGATCGTATTGACCGGGCAAGCAGGCCTGTATTCGCTCAAGCCACACGTTGATTTGCTTGTCTTCCTGCACAAAGCGATAGCTTCCGCGTCGCCAGCGCTTCAATGACGCCAGTAAATACAGCAGCAAGAAACCGGGCAGCCGGTTCGATTTTATTTTTCTGCCCCGGCCGAAGAGTACAGAGACGGCGGCACGCAGCCTGGCAGACCCAAGAATGTATGCTCCCAGGCGGGCAGGTAGCGTAGCGCAAACCTCTTCTACCCTGGGTCGCATGAACTCAGTGGTGTAGAGTAACTGGCCGGCAGAAATTTTTACCTCCTGCCTGAGGCGCCTGATACGGGCTGGCCTTGTTTTCAGCTCTGCTACCCGCACGGTGTCCTCGTAGCTCATGCGCAGTGCCAGCAGCCTTGCGACCGCCATGAGTAAGCGCCAATCCGGGTTTTCCGGTGCATGGAACCTGTCCAGGCGGGACAAGTAGAGTTTTCCATAGTCCACATCCTGATAGTCAACAACCCGGCGTAGCCCCTCAAGCACAAGTTCCTGGCACGGTGGTGGTATCTCGGCTTCGATCTTGTACACAAGCTCAAGTATTTCTGCTGCTACCGGTTCGTCCAAAGGTAGTTTGAAAGGTTCGGGCGGCGTGGTGTCATCGCAGAGTGGGTCGTTCAGCGTAATATCCAGATTGCCAACTGACTTGGGCGCGCAGGCTTGCGCGAAACCGGCACTGAATCCGGCCAGGCTGGCATTCACCGCACGACCGTCTGCCCGAATCGATGCTTCGTAGTCCTTTCTTGAAAACGGCAAACAGGCACTTCCTGCAAGCGCACCGAGCAACACTGAGCTGATCACGCTTTGGGTATGATCCGCCGCTTGGGCCATGTCAAAACAGACAAAACGCCTGGCCACTTTTGCGCCAACCTCCAGGATGACCTGTCCATCCAGCGTGCCGTCGCCGAGCGAACTTTTCTCGATGGTCGAATACACCCGATGGCTCGAGGCGATCAGCGCCGTCCTGTCCGGGGTTACGAACCCGCGCTGGATGGCTCTGCCGGCCTCGAGCAGTTCGCCCGCAATGACGACATCAAGGTCACCGGGAACGGGATACAGTGCGAATACCGGTTCGCCGTCAACCAGGCCTTCAGGTGGCATCATTTCGATGTAGTAAATGGTGGCACCGGTTCTTTGTGCAACGCCCGCCACCGATGTCGCCTGCACCTGGTAAGCGCGGCGCTCGGCTGTGGCGACGATCCAGTTGGCGAGTACGCTGCCGCCCTGGCCACCGATAGCGGCAATGGCCAGCTTGATCGGGTGATGGGAGTGATCGTTCAAAACACGTACTTCAGGCGCTTTTTCTCACTGCGCCGTTGCAAAAAGCTGATAATCCAACTGCGGTAGCCCGCAGTGAATCTGTCCCACCAGGAGGGGTTGAATACGATATCGGTTTTATAGAAAGAAGGACAAAGGACTGCTGCGTGCGCTACTTCCCCACAATGGCCACAGCCGACACAACTGTTGTCGACAAAAGCGATTGGCGAGGTTTTAAGTGGATCGTCGCTGTGTTTTACACTCAGGGAAGGACAGCCAGACAGGCGGATGCAGCTATGATCGCCGGTGCACAAATCAGGGTCAACACCGAAGCGTTCACGCACCACACGCTTACCTGCAGCAATATCACTTGCCAGTTGCGGGCGCACCCTTCTTTGCTTGTTCAGCATGCATTCGGATTGAGCCACGATGACTTTCGGCCCCTTTTCCTTGGTAGTCAGGGCCTCTTCAAGGTTTGCGCGCATCTGCTGAAGGTTATAAGACCGGACGGTGCGCACCCATTTGACCCCGACCCCTCTGACCGCTTTCTCAATGGGGTGACGGGTGCTCCGCGTGCTGTTGTGTGCGCTTGAAGAGAGAATATCCTGGCCGCCGGTTGCTGCCGAATAGTCGTTATCGATAATAATCGTCAGCCTGTCGCTTTGGTTGAAAACCGCGTTACCGATACCACTGGTCAGGCCGTTGTGCCAGAAGCCGCCATCTCCCATCAGGCTGATTGCGCGCCGGTTGCTCTGGCCATCGAACGCCGAAGCACCGGCGGCGCCCAGGCCGTAACCCATCGTGGTGTTGCCGATATTAAAAGGCGGGTAGATGGAAAACAGATGACAACCGATGTCGCCGCTGACGTGCAAGGGCCCCATCTTTTCCTGTAACATCTTGATGGCGGTGAATACCGGTCGTTCTGGACAGCCGGTACAAAAGCCGGGCGGGCGTGGGGCGATGGCCGGTACAAGTTTTTCTAACTGCTCCGTTTGCAGTTCATCGCCAACCCCTTCACCAACCTGTGTAGCTATATTCTGCAGTAGTTGGGGCGCGCGTTGCTGCAGAAACCGGCGCAGGCCATCCATGAGTACCTGGCCGGTATACTCTCCCGCCAGCGGGAGTAAATCGCTGCCGGAAATAGCGGTGTCCGAACCGGCCCGGCGCAAAATGGTATTGAATGCCTGTTCGAGGTAGTCGGGTTGGCCTTCCTCGACCATCAATATGGCCTCTTTGTTGCGGCAGAAACTGACTATTTCCTCATCCAGCAAGGGGTAAGTAACGTTCAATACATAAATTGGAATTTTTGAGTTTCCGAAATAGTCGGCACAACCCAGCAAGGCCATCGCCCGCAGCAGGGTGTTGTACAGACCACCCTGCACGACAATTCCAATCTGGTCCGCAGCACCGGCAAACAATTCATTGAGCTGGTGCTCCCTGATATAAGCGACGGCGGCCGGCCAGCGCTCTGATATTTTCTCCTGCTCGTGCAGAAATGAGGCGGGCGGCAGTACAATTCGGTCCAGGTTCCGCCGGGGTGTCTCCAGTGCCTGGCTTAGCGTCATCGCCGGTTTTTTGTTGTCACGTGCAGCGAAGCGTCCGTTGACATGGCAGGCACGGATTCGCAACTCAAGCATCACCGGTGTATGACTGGCTTCCGACAGGCTGAAACCATGCTCCACCAGGTTGGTAATCGTCGTCAGGTTGGGACGCGGGTCGAGTAACCAGATCTGTGATTTCATCGCGAAGGCGTGCGTGCGTTCCTGCATGATGCTGGAACCCTCGCCATAATCCTCACCGATGATAATCAAGGCACCACCGGTTACTCCGCCCGAGGCCAGGTTCGCCAGTGCATCACTGGCTACATTGGTCCCGACGGTGGATTTCCACGTGACTGCACCGCGCAGGGGGTAGTTGACCGAGGCCGCCAGCATGGCCGCAGCAGCAGCTTCAGACGCACTCGATTCGAAGTGCACGCCCCATTCATCCAGGATGCCCTGTTTTTGGGCATCGGCCAGCACATCCATCAAGTGGGAAATAGGTGCACCCTGGTAGCCGCCGACATAGGCAACACCCGATTGCAGCAGGGCTTTGGTTACCGCCAATATGCCTTCGCCACGGAACTCGTCGCCAGCGCCGAGGCGAAGTTTCAGGACTTCTTTGGCAAATGATCGCTCGGCCATGAGGAAACCCCGTAATAACGGTTCAAAAGAGGCAGGTTAACCTGCTACCAATGCAAGCACGCGGCAAGGGCTTCCGGATCCATTTTTGAACTTCAGCGGAGCCGCGATGATGATTGCGCCGGTCGGGGGTAATTGATCGAGATTACACAGGCTCGCCAGGCCAAAGCGGTTGGCACCGTGCATGCCGCTATGGCAGGGGAATTGCGGGTCGAAGGCAAACGCCTGGCCAGCGTCGGTGCCGACGGCCTCGTTGCCAAATCCCAGCACGTTTCTTTCCCTGATCAGGAAGGGTACCAGCGTCGCTTCCGGCCCAGGGGTATGCGCGCCGTCCTCGCTGATATTAAGATACGCTTCAGGGTCGCTACGTTTTGACCAACCGGTGCGCATGAATACCCATGCACCTGCGGGAATCTGTCCGTGCTTTGACTCCCATTCCTTGACAGCATCGATGCCAATCAAAAAGTCGGGATTGGCGTTGGCCTGCTCTGTCACATCGATCACACAGGCCGGCGCGACGAATTTCTCGACCGGAATGGTATCGGTGGCATTGTTGGGAAGATCTTTGCCAGACACCCAGTGAATCGGTGCATCGAAATGCGTACCGGTGTGCTCTCCGCAGGAGATATTGTTCCAGTACCAGGCAGGGCCCCGCTCGTCGTATCTGGAAATAAGTTCGCTACTGAATGGCTTGGAGAAGTCCCACTCGGGCGGCATCGCCAATATCGGCGTTGCCGGCGAAAGCGTCTGCGTCAAATCAACGACACGGATTGTGCCGCTGGCGATCTGTGTGGCAAGCTCGGTCAATAGTGATGTCATAAACTTCGCCCTGTTTCAATATCGCCATCTGGCTCGTAAGCCCACGGTACGTGGGCGCAGTGCAATCACGGCCTGTGGGTCCTGAAAAGTCCCGATTCCATCGATAAGCCCAACTTCGTTGCCAATATTCTTCACGTATGCGCCCAGAGTGAAGTTCTCGTTGAAATCCAGGTTTGCGAACAAGTCGAATTGAGTATACGAACCGAGCGCAATATTGAAGGGATTGTTGGGCCGAAACTCGGTATTGGTGTCGCTGCGATAAGTCACGTCACCAATAAATGAGAGCAGCTTGTCGCCCAGCGGTAGATTGTATTGCAAAGACAGGTAGAGCTGGGTTTTGGGTACATTGGGGATATTATCGCCTTTTTTACCCACAATCACGAAGGGCGAAGCACCCGGCAATACAGGCTGATCGGTGGTCAGTTCGCTTTTAAAGAAATAAGTACCGGTAAAGTTCAGACGCAAATTGTCGGTCAGAATTGAAGTCAGGCCCCACTCCAGACCGTTTATTTCAGCCGTTCCGCCATTGGTCGTGAATGGAATATTGCCGGCCGGATCGCGCGGCTCCACCTGGATGCCGTCCCAGTTAATATGAAACAGGGACGCGTTGATCTGCATGCGATTGCTGAGTAATTTTGATTTGATACCCAGTTCGAAATTCTGCAACTTATCAGAGTCAAATACCGGTGGGATACCGGGCGCGAAGGGCTGGTTAGAATTATTGACGCCGCCAGTGCGGAAGCCTTCGGAGTACAGGCCATACACCATAACATCTTCACTCGGATTGAAGGAAAGGGCAACCATCGGTGTTACGTTGTTTTCACTACCCTTGATTCGCCCGATCTTGTTACCATTGACTGTTTCTCCGATAATTTCTCCGGCCGGGGTGTTCGCGCCACCAAAAAAGTTGTGCTCGTTTGCCTGGATCGAGGTCAGGTTAACGCCAAACCAACGAAGGCCGCCTTTAAGTTGCCAACGTTCAGCAAAATCATAAGTAGCTTCACCAAAGATCGCTTTCTGTTCTATTTCGTCTTGGCGGAAGCGGCCGAATATAGCCGTACCACCGGCGAAAAAGTCATTCGAATCCAACGGGTCCCAGGGGACATTGCCGCCGTTGCCGTCGGTGGATGTTACATGAACATTAAAATCCTGATTTTCTTTCTGGTAATACAGCCCTGCTACAAAATTAAAAGGTCCATCAAAACTGGAGGCGAAGCGGCCCTCTAGCATTTTAATTTTATACGACTGCGGTTGGTTGGTAATGCCCACTGCGGGAACACCGAAAAACAGCAGGATGGGTGTGCTGTCAAAGGTATAGTCAATGTTGTGTTGATAGTCACTGGCTGAAAGTACGAAGTTACCGGCGTTGGTATGATAATTAAGTGTAGCGCCCAAAAGGTCAACATCATCCTTTCTTGGCGAGGTCGTTACGTCGGTATTGATGTAGTCATCAGTTGTGGTCAAAGCGGGCAATCCGGGCAAGGGTGCAAATCCGGGCCGGTCCGGCCAGGCTGTCACGCCTTTGGCGGTGAAGCGGGACGCTCCACCTATATCTGATCTCTGATAAACATAAAGCATATCAAGCGTCAGGTTATCTGTGAGATGCCAGGCGAGGCTCACACGCGCACCATTGGTTTTTTCGCTGTTGATGTTTTTGTCGTTGGCATCATAAGAAACAACGCCGCCAACAGTCTGTTCCCGGCGCGGCTGGTTAATCCACCCCCCCATGTCGGTTCTGTAAGCAATTATCCGCAGAGCGAAACTGTCTTCGATGATCGGAAAATTGACACCGCCTGAAATTGTGTAACCATCTCCACCGGAGCTAATCGTGGCATAATCAATGTCACCAAAAGCATCAAAAGCCTGGGTATCAGCCTTGCGTGGAATATAGCGAATATTACCGGCCATGGAGTTGGCACCGTACAGGGTTCCCTGGGGTCCATTCAGGACTTCCACCCGCTCCATGTCGATAAGCTTGATTGGTGCATTTTTGCCGCCACCGTCCTGTTGGTCACTGGCGGTAATGACGTATTCACCGAAGTAGCTGCCCACCACAGCCGGGCCGTTGCCATTCACGCCGCGAATAATGAACTCCATATCACCCGGACCGAGATCCTGGAATGTCAGGCCGGGAACACTGGTCGCGATTTCGCGGAAACTAAATTGAGCCTTTTCCTCCAGGACAGTACCGCCGATGGCGTATATGGATGCCGGAATGGTCTGAACGTCCATGTCGCCACGCTTGGTTGCGGTGACAATGACTTCTTCGAGAACTTCCGCTGCGAAAGAATTTGCATAAAAAGAAAACAGAGCGGCGAAGATAACTATCCTGCGGGCGTGATTTGCTGTCATGGTATTCCCCAAATATCGGTTCCAAAATATTCGCTAGGTTTGGCGCCCCAACTATATGCTTAATCATATAACATCGCAAATATTAAGCTGCGGGATGCCTGGTCGACCTGTCAGGGAACCAGGTCAATGTTGTCCTGGATTCGCTCCAGAAAACCAATCAGTGTTTTTATTTCTTTTTGGGTAAACCCCTGTAGCGCCTGTTGCTGGTGTTTGGTGGCGGTTGGAAATATTTCACTAAAAGCCTTTTCACCTTCTGGGGTTAGCATGACCTGCACAAAGCGTGAATCTTTGTTACAGGTTTCCCGTGTCGCCAGACCTTCCCGTTGCAACTGATCCACGATGCGACTGACAGTGGGCTGTTCGATGATAGTGCGATCTACGATCTGGTTCACGTTCATGCGGCCGTTGTCTTTGAGTACCGCCAGAACCCGCCAGCGGGCGATATTGATTCCGGAACGTCTCAGTCGCTTGCGCAGGGCTCGATTTAGTTGGTTGGTGATCCGGAAAATCAGGTAGGGAACAAACTTCCCAAGCCAGTGACTACCACTTTCATCAGTGTCCATATCTGAGTGTCCATATCAGAATTCCGATTGCTTGAAAACGTATACGATTTAATGTATATATACGTTTTCATGTATTTTGAGCATAACATTTTCCCCGGTTCTGTCGCCACTTTGTTTTGCATCCGGGTTACCCTGCTTCGCGGTGGTTCGTCCGGCTTTTGAACCTTGATAAGTATGTATAAAGTGATAAAACCAAGCAACGGACAGGACTGGGAGCAACTACGCTCCAGGTTTCCGGTATTGCAGAAAAAAACCTATTTGAATAGCTGCTCTTATGCAGCTTTGGCCAGTGAGGTTGAAGCCTCTTTAAAACGTTACCTGGAGCATCGAAACGACAAAGGTGCTGATTGGGACTACTGGGTGGGGCGCAACGAAGCGGTCAGAAATTCCATGGCGAGACTTCTCGGCGCTGAATCCAATGAAGTGGCGGTTACCGCTTCAGCATCGGCGGGTATTAACTCTCTTGCAAGTGCACTGAAATTTGATGGGCCTCGCAACAAAGTTGTGATTACCGATTTCGAATTTCCCACCAATGCACAGATTTGGTACGCACAGGAATCGCGCGGTGCACGCGTTGTTCGTATCGCCCAGGAAAATGGCAGGATTCCGCTGGAGAAGTTTGAACAGGTGATCGATGAGGAAACCCTGATTGTCGCAACGGCACAGGTTGCTTTCCGCCATGGCGCCAAGCAGGATATCCCGGCCATCGCTGAAATTGCCAGGCGCAAGGGTGCTCTGACGATGGTGGACAGCTACCAGGCGCTTGGGACCATGCCTTTTGACGTTAAAAAGGCCGGTGTCGATTTTGTTGTCGGCGGTATGCTGAAATACCTTTTGGGGACGGCGGGGATCGCATTCCTTTACGTGCGACGGGGCTTGATCGAGTCGCTTACACCCACCGTTACCGGCTGGTTCGCCGCAGAAGATATCATGGCGATGGACATCACAGCATACACCCCCTCCACCACTGCCAGGCGGTTCGAGGCGGGTACGCCGCCGGTTCCCAACACCTATATGGCCGAAGCGGGACTTGCGATTGTGCACGAAGTGGGACTGGAGGCCATAGAATCACGAATTGGGCAACTCACGACAGCCATCAAGGATGCCTCGATCGAGGCTGGTTATCGTCTTGCCTCGCCGCTGGATCCAGCCCGGCACGGTGCGATGATTACCCTCCGATCAAATGATGACAACCGCCTGGTGGCCAGCCTTGCAGAGGATAATATTGTAGTTTCCTGCCGTAACGGCAACCTGCGAATCTCACCTCATTTTTACAACAACGAGGCGGATATCGAGCATCTGTTCCGTGCGTTACATCAACGACAGAATCTTCTCGTCTGACCTGCCTGGACAGATGTTTTCAGCATGACTCGTGACGCCGGCACACTGATCAAGCCCATTTTCAGAGACGCACCGGGTGAGCAAATCCTGGCGATGGGTAACCAGGCCTTGGCAAGGGGCGCCATTGAGGCCGGCGTTCAGTTAGCCACCGGGTATCCGGGAACACCTTCCACTGAAATTATGGAAACCCTGATTGCAGGCAGTCCGGTGTTTGCGTATAAGGCATTCTGGGCGGTAAATGAAAAGGTTGCCTTCGATGCGGCCACAGGTGCGTCCTTTGCAGGCGCAAGATCCCTTGTTGCGGTCAAACACGTCGGTGTCAACGTGCTGTCTGATTCGTTGCTGCAGATAAACCATATCGATATCGCTGGCGGCCTGGTGTTGGTTGCTGTTGATGATGTGGGTGGTATGAGTTCGAATAATGAGCAGGACAGTCGTTTTTACGCTGCCTTTGCCGAAATCCCCTGTCTTGAGCCGGCGACGCTCGACGAAGCTCGTGAGATGGTGAAAGCAGCATTCGAGATATCCGAAAACATGGGCGTTCCAGTGATGGTGCGTTCGGTCAACAGGCTTAGCCATCTGACCGCCAGCATGATGCTGGGTGAGATTCACAGTCCGGACAGAAAGCCTGAATTCGATAATTCCCGCATTTGGGCCGGTTTCCCCCCACTGGAGCCACATCGCAGGTTGCGGGAGAAAATCAAAAGCGCGGTTCGGGTCCTGGAACCCTATGGGTTTAATAAACTAAACCTGCAGCCAGAAAGTGACATCGCGGTTATCTCCGCGGGCTTTACGGTAAATTATGCCGTTGAGGCACTGCGAGAACTGGATTTGTCAGAGCGTGTCACTTTGCTGGGAGTGCGTACAGCGAACCCGCTACCGGGCGAGATGCTCCTTAAGGTGATAGAACATGCCAATACCATCATCGTGGTTGAGGACGTCAATTGGTACCTGGAAAATGCCGTACTCGAAACCATTGCGCAAAGCGGCAGGCAGCCCAGGGTTATCGGCAGAAAGAGTGGCGACCTGCCTGCCGTTGGCGAAACCACGGTGGACAGTTTGATTGAGGTATTGGGAAAGCTGGTCCCCGGATCGGTGCCGTTACCGGCTGTGGATGAGAATCTGGCGGGCATAACCAGGGAAATTCGGGCAAAACTACCGGCACGTGGCATCAACTTTTGTGCGGGATGCCCACACCGCGGCAGTTATTACTCACTGAGTAAGGCAATCAGGAGCCTCGGCCTTGGACAAAAAATGGCAGTTATCGGTGATATTGGTTGTTATACACTAGGAATCTGGGAGCCGTTCAGCATACTCAAGAGTATGACTTCCATGGGTGCCAGCATGGGAACGGCCACCGCCATTGCACACTTATCGCCCACGCAGAAAGTGTTGGCCGTTATCGGCGATTCAACACTGTTTCATGCCGGTCAGCCGGGCCTGCTGCAAATCGCGCTAAACCAGGCGCCGGTCACTGTAGTGGTTACTGATAACCGCGTGACAGCGATGACCGGTGCGCAGGCAGACGCCAGTACAGGTCTCGATCTAAGGGGTGGTACCGACCACAGCGTAAAAATTGAAGACCTGGCGCGGGCGTATGGTTTCAAGCACATATTTGTCGGCGACGCCTACAATATTCCACAGATGTTTTCCCTGTACAGGAAAGCACTTGTGATTGACGCACCCTCTATGGTTATAGCGAGGCGTGAATGTGCGCTCGCTGAGCAAACAGCACCTTTAATCCAGACCAGGGCAAAAGTAAAAGTAAATAAATGCACGGGTTGCATGGAGTGTATCGACAATTTTGGTTGTCCTGCACTACAGGTGCGGGCGTCCAACTTAACTGAGAGCGGCAAAGAAGTATTTGTTGATATCGACGCCTGCGTGGGATGTGGCGAATGCAGATACGTCTGTCCTGATGATGCGATTACGGTGGATTTCCCCGCTCTGGTGAAATCCATACAGGAAAATCGGCGGCAACTTTTTTCCGCTGCCTTCAAAACACTTAAAAAGAACTACTGGAAACTTAAACCGGCATGGTCGTTCAAGAAAAAACTACGAACATTGTAATTGCGGGTGCAGGTGGACAGGGAAACCTGTTCGCGTCAAAAGTACTTGCCCAGGCGGCGGTGAACAAAGGCCTGGAAGTAAAGATTGCCGAGACTTACGGTGTTGCTCAGCGCGGTGGTTCGGTCCACAGCCAGGTACGCTTCGGGGTGGGAGAGTTTGGCCCGTTGATACCGGCGCACCGGGCGGACGCCATACTCGGCCTGGAGCCGTTGGAGGCGATCCGACTGGCACTGAAATATGTTTGTCCTGCCACTGTGATCGTGACCAATACACATGCTGTTGCCCCGGTCCAGGGAAAAGCCAACACACTGCCATATCCCAGCCTTGATGCGACAGCCGGGTATTTCCGGCAATTGCAGGTACGGGATTTCTTTCTGCTGGACGCCTATGAGCTGGCGCAAGTGCTTAGCTGGCGCAAGTGCTTGGCAATGCGCGGGCTTCAAATATGATTATGGTAGGTGCACTGATCGGCAGCGATGCTGTGCCACTGTCGCTGGACGAGATCAACGAGGCCGTCAGAGCCCTGTCAGTCGGCACGGCACTGAAGAAAAACTTAGCTGCTTTAAGCAGGGGTTTTGAATTTATCCTTAGCCGCAAAAATAAGCCAGGGAGTACACAAGTATGCTGAATAAAGCCATTGGCCGAATGTCTGAAATTGATCCGTCGCGATATTTTCGGGATTTACCACAGGATTTTATCAATCTGACTTATGGCGAACCCATCATGCCGGTGTTTCCGCATATTCAGGCGGCCATTGGTGCTGCAATTGCCAGCCAGACCTACACGCTGACGCCTGTGTGGGGTATTCCGGAACTACGGGAAAAAGCTGCACAGAATTTACGCCGCAACAATGGGATTAATTGCGCTGCGGAGAATATACTCATCACCAATGGTGCGCATGAAG
>QIKV01000053.1 GCA_003233115.1 Oceanospirillales bacterium | reverse complement strand
CAAGCGCTGCCGGCACGCCACCTGCCAGTTTCTGCTGCAATACCATGCGCTCGGCCGTGCTGTGATAAATGGCCAGGTTGCCCCCGGCATCTACCGCAATAAAACCCTTGCGGCGCTGTTCTGAGACAATCTGGGTAATGGCGAATTGCTGGGCCTTGAAGTGGCGGATAACGTCCAGACTGTACTGGTTATTATCATCCCGGACCGGAAACAACTGCGTGATGCGCCCGTCGGCATCACCGGCAAGTACTGATATGCCACCCAGCAACATACTCATACTGCTAATGGCGACAGCGGAAACCTGCACCGCCTGAACTTCGCGCATGCCGTCTATTTTTATGAAATGTACTGCCCCGGTATCGTCGGCAAGGTACAACCAACGGTGATTATCGCTGAGCGTGATGGCGGTAATTCTGAAGTCCACATCCAGTTTCTTTACCGTGCTCTGCAGGCTGATTTCACCACTAAGAAAATTTTCCTGTTTTTCACTCCAGTTTATTCTGACTCTGCCATCGCTGGCGGCTGCCGCAAGCACTAACTCAGATTTTCCATCAGACAGGGCCAGCCCGGTAATACCACCGCCCGGCATCAGTTCACGCGCGTCTTCGCCATAAGGAAAATCAAGCGATGGGACAATCCGGCGTTGCGCAACACCGAGTGAAAAGTCGGTTTTGTAGCTGTGCCGGAACAATTTGACCTTGCCGTTTTTAAACGCCACTGCCACCAGCCCGTCATGGTCCTGGTCAGCGGCGATGACCGCGACCTCCTGAGGGCTGGCAGAAAGCCTGATCGTGTCCAGAATACGCAGGTCATCGAGTCTGAAAAATTCTGCCACGGCCTGAAAATTCACCCTCAGCGCAACCTGCTGCTGTTCCTCCAGGGCCAGAAAAGCGGTACGCTTGCCTTGCCATTGCGGGCGCTCACCGAGGCTGCCCTGCGTCATTGTCGCAGGTAAAAACAAGGGGACAACCACATACAGAAGATAGAACAGGATCAGCAACACGGCAGCGATCACCACTAAGCCGCCCAGACGGATGATCCGCCTGGCCATTTTGTCTTTGTACATCCGCCAGCGGTGATACCTTTCCGAACGCGGGGTAATAGCTGCCGGCCCGGCTTTGAAGGCTGAGTTCATGAATGCATTCTAGGTGCCAAATATGACGATATTGTTACAATAGAAAACTGTTATTGAGGTAAAATTGCGACCAGTCGTCTTGCCGGGAAATTTGTGGGAGAAAATCATGTCAGGCAGTTACCTCAGCGGCATCTTCGGGTCATCACCCGTCAGACCCTTGCAGGAGCACATGGAAAAGGTTGTTTCCTGCGTCTCTGAACTGGTACCTTTTACCCATGCTGTCCTGGCCAAGGATGAGCAGAGCCGCAACACCCACCATCATAACATCGTCGACATGGAAAAAGAGGCAGACGCCCTCAAAAAGGAATTGCGCCTGCGCCTGCCCAGCAGCCTGTTTATGCCGGTGGACCGGCGTGATGTGCTCGAAGTGCTGACCATGCAGGATCTGGTCGCCGGTGGTGCCCGGGACGTTGCCGGATTGATCAGCGGGCGCAACATGCTGATCCCGGAATCGATGTCAGCGAACTACCTGGCACTGGTGCAACGCTGCATCGATGCCTGCACCCAGGCGCATACTACCATCAGGGAACTGGACGAACTGATTGAAACCGGCTTTGGCAAAAGTGAACGTGAACGCGTAGGCGGTTTACTGCATGAACTTGACACCATTGAGCAGGATACCGATGAACAGCAGGTTGTGCTGCGCCATGAACTGTTCAAGCTCGAAAATGAACTCCACCCGGTCAATGTCATGTTCCTTTACAAGGTCATCGACAATACCGGTGGTATTGCCGACCGGGCACAACGCGTGGGAAGCCGCCTGCAACTGATGCTGGCCAGGTAGGGGACAGAATAATGGAATTTTCACTCTGGTATTTGGGCCTGGCAGCCGCTTTTGGCCTGTTCATGGCCTGGGGCATCGGCGCCAATGATGTTGCCAATGCAATGGCGACCTCGGTAGGATCAAAGGCGCTGACCATCAAACAGGCTATCCTGGTGGCAGCCATATTTGAATTTGCCGGTGCATTTCTCGCGGGTGGACAGGTGACCGCAACCATCCGCAAAGGCATCATTGACGCCAGCCAGGTGGCAGACAGTCCCGAACTCCTGGTTTACGGCATGCTGGCAGCCTTGCTGGCTGCCGCCGTCTGGTTGCTGATTGCCTCCAGAAAGGGCTGGCCGGTCTCAACGACCCACTCCATCGTCGGTGCCATCGTGGGTTTTGCCGCTGTTGGCATCGGTGTTGACGCAGTGCATTGGAGCAAGATCGGCACGATCGTAGCGTCCTGGGTGGTTTCACCGATATTGTCCGGTTTTCTCGCATTCTCCATATTCATGAGTGTGCAAAAACTAATCCTGGGCACCGATGACCCGCTGAAAAATGCCCGCCGGTACGTACCATTTTATATTTTTGCAGTCGGCTTCATCCTGGCGCTGGTAACGTTGCTCAAGGGCTTGAAACATGTTGGCCTTGATTTAACCACCGGCCAGTCCGTGATGGTTGCTGTTGCCAGCGGTATCGTCACCATGGCCATTGGCATGGTGGCGATAAGCAGAATCAAGATCAAACCGGAAGAGGACGAGGATTTCCGCTTTACCAATGTTGAAAAAATATTCGGTATTTTGATGGTCTTCACGGCTGCCGGCATGGCGTTTGCGCACGGTTCAAATGATGTGGCCAATGCAATCGGGCCGGTCGCTGCCATCGTCAGTATCGTCAAGACAGGGGCGGTTTTACAAACATCCGCACTCTCCACGTGGATTCTGTTGCTCGGTGCTGTTGGTATTGTGCTGGGCCTGGCAACCTATGGCTGGCGTGTTATACGCACCGTGGGCCGCAATATAACCGAGCTTACGCCCTCACGCGGGTTCGCGGCCGAACTCGCCGCTGCATCCACCGTCGTCATTGCATCGGGGACCGGCATACCGGTTTCCACAACGCAAACACTGGTAGGCGCAGTGATGGGTGTGGGTATCGCCCGCGGCATCGGCGCACTCAATCTGCGGGTCGTGCGTAATATCATGTTGTCCTGGGCAATTACGCTGCCGGCGGGCGGCATACTCGCCATCCTGTTTTTCTACCTGCTCAAAGGTATTTTCTATACCGGCCCGGCAATTTGAAACACTGTTGAAATTTAGCGCTAAAAACCGGCAAAGCAGCTATGAGTGCAAAGTTGCTGCACTGCAAAAACAACTGGGAATTCCTGCCGACTATGCTGTGCAGCATAACTTTGCACTGCAAGCCGAATGCAGCCAGCCTGTCCCGATAGGCAAGGATGTCATGGGCCGCGAACAAAAGATGTCAGCCGCAGCAGCCAGTGCCTGGTTCGACATGCAGGTAGCTGCTGCCGCCAACGGCATCGAACTGCAAGCCGTATCGGCTTTCCGCTCCGTGGACTACCAGGCTCGCATTATCCAGCGCAAACTGGATGCCGGGCTATGCATTGAGCATATACTGCAAGTATCAGCAGCGCCCGGCTACAGCGAGCACCACAGCGGCAGCGCGCTGGACATTACGACGCCGGGCTTCGAACCCCTGCAGGAATCGTTTGACCGCAGTCCCGCTTTCAAATGGCTAACGGACTGGGCTGGCAAGTATGATTTCAGACTGTCCTATCCGCAAGGCAATCCCCACGGCGTGGCTTATGAACCGTGGCATTGGTGTTGGCATGGCAACTGACAGATCCTGTCAATCATCCACCACCCGCCATAGATACCAACTGGCAACGGAGCGGTAGGGTGCGAGGTGCGCGGTTACATCCAGAACCTCATCCGGTTTCGGCAGTTCCGGCAAAGCAAAGGTAATTTGTACGCCCTTCTGGATACCGAGGTCTGTCGACGGCATCACGTCCTGGCGACCCAGGGTAAATATCAGGTGCATTTGTGCCGTCCACGGGCCTATTCCGCGAACGCGGCAGAGGCTCTCAATGATGGCCTTATCCTCCATTCCAGACATTTTTCTGGCGCCAGGCAAACTGCCGCTACAGACATGTTTGGCGAGATCAATGATTGAAAGTGCCTTGTTATTGGACAGCCCGGCAGTGCGTAATGTCTGCAAAGGCAAGTCAGCCGCGACCCGTGCAAGCGGCTTGCTATTTTCAAATAATGTTTCAAACCGGCCATAGATGGTTGCCGCCGCCTTACCCGACAACTGCTGATAGATGATGGATCGTGCCAGCGAAACAAACAGTTCCCGATCCTCGCTGAGCTCAAGCTTGAAGGCCCCCTTCTCCCTGATCAGAGCGGCAATACCCGGACAGGCTGCCAGCAAAAAGCTGACTGCGTCTTTACGGCTATAGCCGAGTGTATTGCTCATGCGGACTCAACTGGTTTTAAAATATCCTCCTGCGTCTTCACCATGGTCTCAAACTTGAATTTCGCGATACCATAGGCCCAACCGCCGACCCGCTGGTTGATTTCCTTGACTGTTTTTGCCACCTCTTCGGCTGCCTGCTGCGCGGTTTCCTGATTGTTATCTGCACCCGTATCAGGATTGCCAGCATCAGGATTACTTTTGTAATTCACTACTTTCGCTGCCGGGTAACTGGCGTTGAGACGGACCAGGTAGTCTCCCTCCACGGCAACCATTTCTGCCATGATCTCCAGGCCTGAGAATGTCAGTACCCTTAATTTCACTGCGTTGTGCCAATCCACGCTACTGACCGGACGGACAGATTCCAGGTCCAGCAACGACAATGCTGAACCCAACGAATTCACCGCCCAGCTACTCTTGATTTCCCTGTCCGGCGGCAACCCTGCAAGATCAAAATCGGTCTGGTCTGCAGAGATCCTGGTAGCAAATACCCTGCCGCCTTCAGGGTGAACGATCTCAACTTCAGCGACTTCCGATGCGCTGATATCGATAATTCTTTTATCTACCCAATCCAGCAATTGGGTGGGGACATTCAGTGTCCGGTCCAACAGCGCGCTGGCTGCTGAATCCTGCAAGCGCACATACTGGCCTGGTCTGCCCTGCGCCTGGTGGCCTATCAGGATACCGGTTGTGCGATCACCATCGGTGAGTCTGACCAGCACACTAGCAGCATCATCCGAAGCAATATCCTCCACACCCAGGCGTGCGTAATACTTCGGTTTGTCGGTTTTTACCTCAACCACCTGCGCGGTTGACAGCGCCAGCAAAAGAGCCCGCAGTTTCGGCCAGTCTGCGCGGTACCCATCCATTTGCTCCAACTGCCAGTAGTCGGTAGCCTTTGTGAGTGTTGCAACCATGTTGTCCCCTGCGGTAATAATATCAACGCGATTCACATCATTGACCCGGTTCGCCAGGTCCGGCAACAGCAGTGCATTGACAGTAGAGACTTCAGCAGAACGCTCCCCCGGTACGAATACCGCGACAGCAATCAGTGCCAGGACCGTTGCTGCGGCCAGATATATAATCCCCCGTTTCATTTGTCACCTCCTGCCCGCCGCTTGCGCCGGTAGTGGCCGAAAAGCAGTGCCGCGAATATGATCAACAGCGGTACCAGAACAATATTAATAAACTTGAGCCGCATACCCAGGGTCTCAATGTCCCGCGTGAGATCGTGCTGGACCTGGCGCAATTCACTGCGGATCTCCAGTTTCCGGTCCAGGAACCGCTGTAATGTTTCCTGCTGCTCAGTGTTCAGGACGGTCAATTCACCGTCCTGGCGCACCGACTGCATTTCAGTCAGCTTACGCTCGGTTTCATCCAGCTCACTTTGCAGCCTTTCTTCGGTATCGCGGAACTGCGCTTCTGCCGCCAAACGCAGCGCTTCAACCCGTTCAAATGGTCGACTGGTACTGGCCCTGGCACGAATTCCGATTAAGTCCGGGCTACCCAGCATCTGGTCTGCAATATTCACTACCAGCGTGCCGTTATCGGCAAATGAATTCACCACGGTCTGGCCAAGAAAGTTCTGTTTTTGAACCCACAACCTGTCGGTCAGCAAATCCGTGTCGCCAAACAAAACGACCTGGATACCCGCCGACCCGGAATTTTTGATGAAATCCTCTTGGGAAAACCCCTCCGGTGCCTTCTCGAATGCAGAGCCGGCCTGCCCGGTAATGCGGGCTGCCAGTGCATATTTGTCACCCGTGGGGTGGAAATCCTTCTCCAGATCCTGTGGGTTAACCAGGAACCTGAGTCGCGAGGCTTCGATGGGCGCCGCGCTGTCGCTGCTCGAGACCAGTGGCTCAAAAGTCAGCTTGGAGCCTTCAAGCGGCGCCAACCAACCGGTAGACGAGAAATTTACAACCTCGAGATCTGCGCTCGCCACATCGGTGGCATTCATGCCGTCAGACCTGACAGACAGGACTCCCAGGTGCCGGATCGGGGTCTGCCCGGCACCCGGGCTTACCAACAAGGCATAGGCACGATCACCAATGACCATGCTGGTATCAAACCCGACACCCCAGGCCTTGAGCAATGGCCCCAGCGTAGAACTGCCGCCGGCATTCAGTCTGGCCGTGGGGTCGTTCGGGTCACCCCCCCTGTCAGCTTCTGCCAGCGGATCCATGAAGGCCAGCAGGTGACCGCCTTTGAGCACATACTGATCAATCTGGTAAAGCATGTTGCTGCTGATATCTTTTGGATGGACCAGAATCAATAAATCCAGATCATCCGGTAATGTTTCGGTACCTGCAGGAATTTCCTCAAGATCAAATAACTGGTCCAGTTGTTGATAGATTACCCAGTTCTCAGGTATGCGTGGTACCGCCGGGTCATACCTGGGGGTCATATCCAGGCTGGAAATCAAACCCACCTTTTTTTGCTCTGGATGTGACAGCGATGAGACCATCCTGGCAAGGTCGTATTCAAGAAATTTTTCCTTATCCGGTTGCAGGAACGGCATGACCTGCTGGCCATCCAGAGAATTGGTGCCCACCAGGCCGAAATAAAGTGTCTCACCTGCATTGCCCACCGGGACAGCCTGCAAGCCATACTGGGCGGCCTGGTCTTCCTGTGGTGAAAACGGTTCAGGGTTAATCCGCCGCAGGGTCAGCTTGCCGCCGCTGCGATCCGCAAAGTCCTCCAGCATTTCACCGGCCCAGCGCGCGTAACTGCGAAATTGCGGCAGATCACGGCTTACGTCCTCGGAAAAATACAGGTACAGGGTGACCGGTTCATCCATGTTCTGCAGAATATCGCGGGTCCCGTCACTGAGCGTGTACAGGCTGTTTTCAGTCAGGTCGAGGCGCATGCCTTTGAGAAACACCGATGACAATATGGTCAGGGCGATAAACAAAACAGCCAGCAACACCAGGGTGCCGGCGGAGATCAACGAACGGCTTTTCTGTTCCATTATTCAGCCTTCTTCATTTCGAGTATTAATACGTTGGCCAGTAACCAGAAACCAATCACCAGAACAAAATAGACCAGGTCACGCAGATCGATGACACCCTTGGAAATGTCAGCAAAATGCTTGAAGAAACTAAGCCCGGCGATACCATCAAGGATGACTTGCGGCGCCCAGCCTTTGAAGAGGTTCATCACCATCGGCAGGCCGCTCAGCAGGAACAGGAAACTGACCACCACGCCCAGTATAAAAGCGACGACCTGGTTGCGGGTCAGTGCGGACATACACGACCCGATCGCCAGGAACCCACCCGCCATCAACCAACTGCCCAGGTATCCTGCCAGGATCACACCGTTGTCCGGCGAGCCGAGGTAATTGACCGTAATCCACATCGGTGCGGTCAGCACCAGTGCCAGCCCGATAAAGAGCCATGCGGCAAGAAATTTCCCCAGTACTGCGTCAATGGTAGTCAGGGGCAGGGTGAACAGCAGTTCTATCGTTCCCGAGCGCCTTTCCTCAGCCCATAAGCGCATCGAGATAGCCGGTACCAGGAACAGGTAAAGCCAGGGGTGGAAACGAAAAAACGGATCGAGATCAGCAAATCCACGCTCATAGAAACTGCCCAGGTAAAAGGTGAATATCCCGGTCATGACGAGGAAAATAACAAGGAATACATAGGCCACCGGTGTGGCAAAGTAGCCCGCCAGTTCTCTGCGCATAATGTTGATGGTGCCATTCCTGCCGGTACTGCGAGCGCCTGCATTACTCATACTGTTGCCTCCGAACGGGTAATACTGCGGAAAACCTCATCCAGCCTGCCAGCTTCCAGTCGCAGCGCGGATACCTCCCATTGATGCTCAGAAATCGCAGCCATTATTGCCTCGAACAAACCGCTTTCACCGGCCGGAAACAAAGTCAGTTCACCATCACGCAACTCAGCTCTGGCCACCTCCGGCAACTCACTGAGGGCGCTGGCAACTTTCTCGGCCCCTGCAACTATCATGGATACCGTATTGTGGTAACGCGAGCGGGCGATCAGCCCCTGGGGTGAGTCATCGGCCAGCAACCTGCCGTCTGAGATAATCATAATGCGATTACACACGGCTTCAACTTCCTCCAGGATATGGGTCGAGACAATGATGATCTTGTCGTGCGACATGTCCTGGATAAGATGGCGGACTTCGTGTTTCTGGTTGGGGTCGAGGCCATCAGTGGGCTCATCCAGGATAAGAATTTGCGGGTCATGGATAATGGCCTGTGCCAATCCGACCCGCCGCTTGAAGCCTTTGGAAAGGGTTTCGATGGGTTGGTGCAAGACGGTTGACAGGTTCAGTTTCTCAACTGCTTTGGCAACGCTGCCGGCCACCTCGCCACTGGCGATCAGGCGCGCACGTGCGATAAACACCAGAAACTGCCGCACGGTCATTTCGCCGTAGCTCGGTGCACCTTCGGGAAGGTAGCCAATTTGCCTGCGTGCCGCCACGGAGTCCTGTGCCACATCGATGCCATTGATCCACGCAGTACCCGATGTTGGCGTCAGGAATCCCGTCAGCATTTTCATGGTGGTTGACTTGCCCGCCCCGTTCGGGCCGAGAAAACCCAGCACCTGACCGGCTTCAACGGTAAAACTCAAATTATCAACGGCGGTAAACCCACCATAACTTTTACATAAGGATTTCGCTTCGATCATGGTTTAGTCCACTGGTTTTTCACTATAATCTGTGCCCCTCGGGGAGACTGCCCACGCGCTTTGGAGCGCCATTCTCAAGCCCCCGGGAAATAATTCGAATCTGCTGTTTCCTGACGGGCAAATTGCCTGTATTGTGACCCGCCTGGCAGACAGGATTTTTAATGGTAAAGCTGATTGAACTCGACCACTTGCCCGACGGATTGCTCGAACGTCCGGCGTCTGCTTTACATCACTCACTCGATGGCCCTACCCTGATTCACCTTGAAGGCAGAAACAAGCAGCCTCTGTTCGTTTCCGTTTTGCAACACGGCAACGAAGTCACCGGCTGGGAAGCCATCCGCCGCCTGTTGAAGAGCCACTATGAGTTTGATGAGCTGCCCCGCTCTCTATCTATTCTAATTGCTAACGCCCGTGCTGCAAAATACCGCTTGCGCCGCCTCGACGATCAACTTGATTACAACCGTTGTTGGCCGGGTGGTCAACATGAGGACAGCGAACCTGGCAAATTGTTCCAACAGATTACCGATCGCATGCGCAGTCTGTCTCCAATCGCCAGTATAGATATACACAACAACACCGGTCTGAACCCGCATTACGCGGCCATCAACCGGGTTCGCCCCGAGTTTCTGCGTCTCGCTGAGAATTTTTCTTCCAAGGTGGTTTTCTTCACCACGCCACTGGGGACACAGTCCATGTCGTTTTCGGGGTTCTGTCCGGCCACCACACTGGAATGCGGGCAGGCCGGGGAAGTCCACGGCACCGACCACAGCATCGGGTTCCTGGAAACCTGCATGCATATGAATGCGATACCCACTGCACCACTGGATGCCGATGAGGTACACCTTTTCCACATGGTCGCCACCGTCCGGGTCCCGGACGACGTGTTAATCGGCTTTGGCCATGTCCCCACCGAGATCACGTTCAGGGAAAATCTTGATGTGCTTAATTTCCAGGAATTGCCGGCCGGAATTTCATTGGGTGATATCAACGGCGGCCCGCCAAAGCCACTGCGGGTAGCCGACATCAATGACATTGATGTAACCGACCACTATTTCAGGTTTGACCGGGGGCAAATTGAAACCGTCCGCGAGATCATGCCATCCATGCTGACCCTTGACCGCAGGGTGATCCACCAGGATTGCCTGTGTTACCTGATGGAGCGTATCCATTTCGAAGACCATGTTGAAGGCACCGCCCACGATCCACTGCCCGATGGGATCAGAAGGAGCGACAGGCCTGGCGAGCCTTCCATCTGATTTGTTACGCCCTTCGGCACAGCTCTGTGACTTTCCTCACTGTTCTCAGCAGCAGGTATTCGTTATAGTGGCTGCAGGTCAAACGAGGAAAGATGATGGGTATGTGGACAGCAGTCGTCGTGGTTTCTTTGGCTATCATTATTGCCGGAATTTTTAGTGACAAGGGGAAAAGGCGTCATAACGAAGAACTCGCTGAAGAGCTCAAGAAACTTCGTGTCAAAGTAAATGCGTTGGATAAGGATCTGCGCTACCGGGTGGCAACCCTTGAGCGCATTGTTACCAACCCACAGGAAGATTTGAAGCGCCAGTTCGAGCATCTCGACAAGGCATCCTGAATAGAAACACAGACCGATATAAGGGGTTCTAGAGTAATTTCATCTCGAATGCTTTCAACACCGCCCGGGTGCGGTCGCGCACACCCATTTTTGACAGGATATTGGAGACATGGTTTTTGACCGTGCCCTCGGCAACGCCCAATGAATTGGCTATTTCTTTGTTGCTGTAGCCACCTGCCATCAGGCGCAATATCTCGGTTTCACGATCAGTCAGCGGATCCGGTCGATCCAGGCTGGAGAAATTGGTCTGCAGGTTTTCCAGGCCCTTGAGCAGTCGCTGTGATACTGCCGGCTTGACCATCGACCCGCCCCCGGCAACTGTCTTGACTGCGCCCACCAGTTCTTCAAGACTTACATCCTTGAGCAGGAAACCCCTGGCACCAGCCTTGATGCCAGCCAGAACCAGGTCATCATCATCAAAAGTCGTGAGGATAATCGTGGCCGGCAAGGTGCCGTCAGCCGACAATTGTTGCAGCACGTCGAGCCCCGATTTGCCCGGCATGCGCATATCCAGCAAAACAACATCCGGATCGACTCCGGGAATCGTACGAATGGCTTCGATACCATCAGAAGCTTCGGCGATCACTTCAATTTCGTCCGACAGTTCCAGCAGGCTGCGGACCCCTTTGCGTACCAGGTTCTGGTCATCAACCAGCATCACTTTTATCATTTTCAGGCCTCTCTTGGCAACCACGCATGCAGTGCAAACCCTGCGCCCGGTTCTGATTCAAGTTCCAGCTTACCACCCAAATGTTTCAGGCGCTCGGACATTCCGTTCAAGCCGTTTCCTGCGGTAATCTTGCGCGTACCGATGCCGTCATCCCGTGCGCTCATGGCAAGGCCGCCGCGCGTAATCGACAATCTTATCCACATATTCCTGGCGTTGGCATGGCGTACACTGTTGGTAATCATTTCCTGTACGCAGCGCAGCAATACCTGGGCCCGTTGTGGCTCGGTCATAACTTCTTCAGCGGGCAGGTCAAGGTGGATGATGGGCTTGGGCACCCCGCCAACCAGCGTATGCAGCGCCTCGGCAAGGTTGACCTTGTCACCCTCCCGCATTTCACTGACCACTTCACGCACATCAGCCAGCAATAACTTGGCCAGCGAGTGTGCCTGCTGTACGTGTCCCAGGACTTTGCCATCCACCAGGTGGGTGACAACTTCCAGGTTTAAGGTCAGGGCTGTTAAATGATGGCCAACAAGGTCGTGCAACTCCCTGGCAATGCGCACACGCTCGGCAATGCGGGTATTTTCCTCCAGCAGGGCCTGGGTTGCCCTCAACTCAGAATTGACCTTGCGCAGCTCGTCCCGGGCCGCGTTCTGACGCAGCGCCACCACCGAACTCATGAAGGCGAACAGGGAAATTCCCAGAAACAGACTGGCGCCCAACGTGGCATCGGAAAAAGTCATATCCGGTATGCGCATGACCGTGCCTGCGAGCAATATATTTTGTAAAATTAACCAGGAAACTGCCAGCGTAATGCTCAACATCCACGGTAGCACCACGGAAACAATCAGCAGCAGGATGCCACCCAGCAGGGTTTGTGAAACGGCAGATATGCCCAGCGCGCTGCCGGTCAGAATCGACAGGTACAGTATACGATGGCTAATACTGGCGCGCTCCGGCAAGTACTGCACCAGGTTCCAGTACATCATACCGAAAAGCCCCTGCAACAGAAACCAGGCTGTGTAGGGTGTGGGTTCCAGTGGCTTAGGAAATATCTGGTACATCAACAGCAGGGGAATGCCGGCAATAAACCACAGAAACAGGCCCGCAAAGCGGAGCAGTTCAATCGGCCGGTGTTTGCCCTGGAGTATGTCCATTTTCCTCTCTGAATATCTTGCAGGCTGTATCAACACCCGCATAATAGCGCAGACGTGCTATTTTCCCATATTCTGTCAGTAATACCTTGGGGCCCGCTCGTGAGTAAACCAACCACCAACGCCCACATCAACAATAAAGTGCTGCGCCTCCAGGATATTGACTTCAAGTCCATCTCAGGCCTGTTGGCAGCTTTTGGTTTGTCACTCCAAAAAACAGGGCCACACGACGATATACCCGGGAGCTACTGGGGTGATGAAGAGGCTGGCCTGGTAGGCAACCAACTACTCGCCAGGGCGGATACGCCCGTGCATTCCATTCTCCACGAAACCTGCCACTACGTGTGTATGGACCAGGCCCGGCGCCAACATATCCATACCGATGCAGGTGGTGACTATGATGAGGAGAACGCGGTTTGTTATCTGCAGATCCTGCTGGCAGACCAGATCGGCGGGTGTGGCAGACAGCGCATGTTCGAAGACATGGATCGCTGGGGCTATACCTTCAGGCTTGGCTCCGCACAGGCCTGGTTTGAACAGGACGCAGACGATGCCCTGCACTGGCTGCTACAAAAAAAACTAATTAACCCAAAGCAACAGCCGACCTGGCACTTACGTATGAATCTCTGGAGAATATCATGAAGCGTCGTATTTTTATCAATAATACTGTTTTTCCGGTCATCATGGCCGGCCTCGGCGGGGGCGGTATCACGAATCTGTTTGCTGCGGACCGCAGGCATGAGAAACGCGTCAGGCTCGCTGAAAACGGACCCATGATTCCTCCTGTGCCGGCCATCCTGTTAACGGTAAATGGAAAACCCGGGGGCCCAAACGAAATTTCAGTTGTATGGACCTTTGTCCTTGAAGGGGAGCCTCCCCAAATCGGGATCAGTGTGGCGGATTACCACGTTGCCGGTGATCTGATCAAGCTGCATAAAGAGTTTGTCTTGAATGTTCCGCTTGCTGAAATGGTCACTGCTTTTGATATCGTAGACATGCACTCCAGCAAAGTAGGCGATAAATATGCGCTTTCAAAATTGACTGCAGGAAAAGCGCAGGTGGTTAGTGCGCCGACCGTAATGGAGGCACCCATCCAGGTCGAATGCAGGGTTTTCAATACGATTTCGGTCCCACCTCGACGCACCGTTTTCTTTGCAGATGTCGTTGCGACAACGGTACTCGAGGGGGTTTGTGATGAGAACGGCCGGCTGATCGTTCCCAGGGTTCCATTTTTCGGTATGACGGCCGGGAGCGGGGAATTTTATACCATGGGTCAGCGGGTTGGACATATTGGCGAAACCGTGGGCAGGGACGATATCAAATATTGATGTCCGCGGTGTCCCGCCAACACGCGGACCAGCCGTCATGATCAGCACTTCGTGATTCACGCAAGGTCATCTGTTCGCCTGCACACGCCAGCCCTTTTCTTTTGGCTGTAGAGGTTGCATCATGATGCACATCAAAATCGACGGCGACCGGAAAACTTGACATGACTGGCATTTGTGATGAATTCGAACTCTGGGATCTGCGCATCGAAGTTGTCGGTGACCAGGACGGGATGGTTTGCAACCACAAGGTTGGGGACTACTTCGAGTTATCGGGTGAAAACCTGAATTTCCCGGACGGGCAGCCCTTTTCCATCTACGCGCTGGCTGCACTTTTGCCCTTGTTGCCGGCAAAACAACGCATGACAGACATGAACGACTGGATGACGACGGATGCGGAAGTCGCCTGCCCCGATCCGTATTGCACCGCCCGCTTCCGCATTATACGTACCGGCAAAACGACGTTTCGACACCATGAGACGACCGGTTTACCACCGGGCGAGGCAGGCAATGAGTAAGATCAGGCGATTTAAGCTCACACCGGCTTATTCGATAGCGCAAGTCATCAACGGTTGCTGGCAGTTGACACCGGATCACGGTGGCGGACCGGACTCTGAAAAGAAAACTCACCGGATTTTCGCCGAGTTAGTTGATCATGGTTTCACGACTTTTGACTGCGCCGACATTTATATCGGGGTCGAGGAGACCCTGGGCAATTTTCGTCGTAGCCTCAGCGATCCGCACAGCATTCAGATCCACACCAAGTACGCACCGGACCGGGATAGCCTGCATGAATTGACCAGCAAAGACATTGATGCCGCAGTTGACCGCTCACTGACCCGCCTGGGGGTCGAGCGGCTTGACCTGTTGCAATACCACTGGTGGAACTACGAGACGCCGGGACTGGAGCGTGTGACAGAGCGCCTGGTGAGGGCACAGGAGGTGGGGAAAATTCATTTGCTGGGCCTAACCAATTTCGACACGGCGCATGTACGCGAAATAGTGGCGAGTGGCGCCAGTATCATATCCATACAGGCACAGTATTCTCTGCTTGACCGGCGCCCCGAGAAACAAATGTCTGGCTTCGCTGCAAAATCTGGCATTGCCTTGCTGCCGTACGGAGCACTGGCTGGCGGCTTCCTGACCGAAAAATATCTTGGCATCGCCTGTCCTGCCAGCATGAACCGCTCGTTGCAGAAATACCGGCTCATCATCGATGAATACGGGGGCTGGGGTGCATTTCAGAAGCTGCTGAAATTGCTCGCCCGGATCGCTGCCAGACACCAGACGTCGATCGGGGCAATTGCCGCGCGTTGGGTGCTCGATCAGCCTGCTGTCGCTGCAGTCATACTCGGTATCGGCAGCAAATCCCGGGCCAGAGAAAATGTCGGACTGAGTACGCTGAATCTCGACACGGAGGATCGACAGGCGCTCACGGATCTGATCCAATCTCAGTCAGTCCCGCCGGGTGATATGTACGATTTGGAACGGGATTCCAGCAGTCCGCATGCGGGCATTATCAAAACGAACTTACACGCTTGACCAAGAAGATCAGAACAGGCATGAACCCAAATCACAATGTTGAAAATGAATAGCCCACACAGATTGCCAGCTTATCCATGACCCGCAATAGCAAGGTCGCCGGCGAACGAAAGTGGTCATCCAACCTGATGTTTTTAGCCGCAGCAATAGGCAGCGCGGTCGGCATCTCCAATGTCTGGAAGTTCACTTACGTGGCTGGGGAAAACGGCGGCGGTGCCTTTGTTCTGGTCTACGTCGTAGCTATTGCCCTGATTGCCATACCCGCTCTCATTGCAGAATTCCTTATCGGTCGCCGCGGCGGCGCCAGCGTCGTCAAGTCCATGGACAATCTGGCGGGACGAGAGGGCATCAGCCCCCTCTGGCGCTATTACGGCCAGATGGCGGCCTTCGGTGCTTTTATGGCGCTCAGTTTTTACAGTGTTGTAGCCGGGTGGACTATTGACTACTTTTACCAAGCACTGACGACCGGGTTTTCCGGTATCACCCCGGAACAGTCGTCGGCAGCCCTCGGGCGGCTCATGAACAGTCCGGGCCGAATGATGGTGTCGCAACTGATTTTCCTGGGCTTGACCGCCATCACCGTGGCAGCCGGCATACGAAACGGCCTCGAAAATGTGCTGCGCTGGTTAACACCCGCCCTTTTCGCCATTTTGTTCGTACTCCTGATATACGCGATGATCGCTGGTGATTTTGCCGCCGGTGCAGCCTTTTTATTTGTTCCGGATTTTTCCAAACTGAACGCACAGACCGTTCTGCTGGCCATAGGCCAGGCATTCTTCTCGCTGGGCATCGGCCTGGGTGTGCTGATGACGATCGGTGCCTATATGGATCGGAAATCATCCATCGTCAAGGCGGCGGTCATCGTTGCCGTCGCCGACGGTGGTGTCGCCCTGGTCGCCGGCCTGGCGATATTTCCGATTGTTTTTGCACACGGACTGTCGCCCGCCGGGGGGCCGGGGCTGATTTTTAAAACGCTGCCGATCGCTTTTGGCCAAATGCCGGGCGGCGCGATTTTGGGTCCGCTGTTTTTTGTCCTGATGGCCTTCGCCGCGCTTACCTCTGCGATCACCATTCTGGAATGTGTTGTTGCCACAGTCGAAGACTACTCTGGGATATCCCGACCCCGGATCGTCGCCCTGTTGATATTCCTGTTGTGGGTCGTCGGACTCGGAACGGTCTTCTCCTTCAGCACGCTTAAAGAATTTTATCCGCTTAACTTTTTGTCTGCCTTTGCGGAACGCAATATTTTTCAATCGCTGGATTTTATGGTGTCAAACTTCATAATGCCGGCCGGTGGGGTATTGGTCGCCGTACTGGCAGGTTGGAGCCTGACGAAATCTTCAACCTTGGACGAACTGCAAGTGAACGATGGCCGCTGGTACCGAAGCTGGCGGGTACTGGTACGATTTATTGTGCCGGCCGCGATCGCAGGGGTGTTTATCGTCAATCTGTAAGCCACCGAGCTCCTGCGCTCTATCCGGCAGGCTGCGGTAGTCGCAAAAGGGGGAAAAAGGCTTCTATGGTTTTTTAAAATTAGTATATACTTAAACTAATAAATTGCAGTAAGCAGGTACGGCATATACCGGACGGATAATCGCAAACTTCTTTTGAATACGACAGCCTAGCCAAAAAGGGAGCTTGTGCAACAATATTAATTCAATCAATCCGGTTTCATATTTTTTTAAATTCAGACACTCCACTCACCGTGATCGGGCTCATTTCACCCAAGGGAATATCTATGCAGAATCAACTAAGAACACTCTTTCCTTTAACTCTTCTCACTGTATTTATATTCAATTCCACGCCTGTCATTGCAGAGGAATCCGACACAGTGCTTGAAGAAGTCACCGTGACCGCCCAACGACGGGAGCAGAACCTGCAGGAAGTGCCAATCAGTGTGTCCGTGTTCACCGGCGCTACACTGGATAGGCAAAACATCAGATCCTCCATCGATTATCTGGCGCTCACACCCAATGTCAGTTTTACTGAGGATGGCCAGACGGGTAGCCGCGGACTGGGTATCGCCATCCGTGGTATTAACAACCTGGTCTCCGGTGAAAATGCTTTCGTAAATTCGGTGGGCATCTACCTGGATGAATTCAGCGTTGCCTCAGTGCCCAACCAGGTCGCGAATCCCAACTTGGCGGATATGGAGCGCGTAGAAGTGTTGCGCGGCCCGCAGGGAACCTTTTTCGGCCGCAACGCATTGGGTGGCGCACTCAACCTGACCACCCGGAAGCCTACTGATGAGTTCGGGGGTGAGGTCAGACTCGGCGGAGAAACCTATGCGAACGCCGGAAACCAATCCAATGCGACTGTCATCCTCAACGTGCCCGTATCCGACACCTTCCGCTTGCGTGGCATGTTCTATTATGAAGACAGCAGTGGCTGGGTCAAAAATGCCTGTGCAAAAGGTGCCAGTGCGGCCTCCTGCCCCGGAGCTGTGGAGAACAATTTCACACCCAATGGTTCGAAAAACAGTGGTCACAGCATGCTGAATTTCAGGCTTCACGCTGCGTGGGATGCAACGGATGATTTGTCAATACTGGGCTCCTTGTACTACAGTGATGAAAAACAGGGAACCGATGAAAACGTACCTTCAGGTATCCTGGACATTGACTCCATCGATAGTTTCGGCCTGTCGCAGGCAATTGATCCAGGCACCGGCTTCTGGCCACAGAACCAGAACAGACTGAGCCACGATCTGCCCGAGCGTACGGATAACAATTCACTGGTGGGCATCCTCAATGTCGCTTACCACCTGAATGACAACATGGTCATTAAATCCATCACCGGTTTCATCAACGCGGATTTGAATCGTTTATTTGATAACGATCTCGTCGGTGGTGCGGATACATTGAGCCGCACCAACGCCTATCGGGGCAACTCCTGGAGCAGCGAACTGCGCCTGGAAGTCTCACAAGACAGCTATGATTTTACTACCGGTATTCTGTATGCCAGCGATAACCAGAAGCAGGATAACAACGTAGCGATTTCAACCAAGGCATACGCCACCATAGGCGGCGTGGGTTGGTTGCCACCCTTTCCGGATGGATTGGGGCTCGCACTGAATCATAAAAACTGGGACGTGACAAGTTTGGCGTTTTTCGCCGACTACACATGGCATATGAATGACAAATGGGACCTGACCGCCGGCGCGCGTTATACCAAAGACGATGTGACCAATGAATTGAAGGCCTGGGGTATTGCGCCAACCTGTTGCTTCCCGGGTTCCCCCGGCTATCCCGGCCCGCCCGGTTTTGATTTCTTCCAGAGCTTTACCAACTTCGCACGGCCTCCGGTAAGCAAAAACGGCAATTTCTCGGATGTTTCTCCCCGCTTTGTGGCACGCTATCTGGTCAACGACGATGTCAGTGTCTACGGCACCATTTCCAAAGGCTACAAGGCCGGCGGTGTTGCGGTGGGTAATAATACCAATGCACCCGGTCAACCGGCATTCGGTGTCCCCTACAAAGCAGAAACCCTTTGGAACTATGAATTTGGATTCAAGAGTGAATTATGGAACCACCGCATCCGGCTGAACGGTTCAGTATTTTTCCTCGACTGGTCGAATCTTCAGGTAGAAGCTTTTCGCTTTCTGACACCGGGTGATCTGTCATCCAACTTTGAGCAGGTTACCAGCGTTAAATCCGCTAAAGCCTCAGGCGCCGAATTGGAGCTGGTGGTTGCCTTCACAGACAACTTTTTGCTGACTTCCAGCATCGGTTACCTGAACTCTGAAATTACCAGCGACACCATTGCCCAGATAACCGGCGGTTTCGAGGTCGCGCTGAAAGGCCTGGACATCCCCAAGGCGCCCTCTCTCACCTTCAATATCAATGGTGAATATCACTGGCAAATCGGCCAGAATAGCGCTTGGACACAATTGGGATTTATCCATCGCGATGGTCAGTATTCCGATATCGAGGCCTTGACCTACCTGCAAACAGACGGGCCTTCACCCAATGGCGCTCCGCCCCGTAATTCTGTTGCCACCTACGGTAGCTTCCCTTTCCGTACGCCGAATTACAACATCGTGAACCTGCGCGCCGGCTTCGATATGGAGAAATTCAGTTTCATCGCCTACGTGCAGAACCTGTTGGAAGAAAATTACTTCACCGGCACTCAGGAAAACTTTGGTGTCAGTGGTTTTCGCCTGCGCCCGCACCCGCGTGTGCTGGGGCTCAGCGTCAGCTATCGCTTCTAGAGCAATCCCAGTGGGTCAGGCCTCCGGGCCTGACTCCTCTGAGCCAAAACCCGCCAACAGCCAGGTTTTCTGGAACAGGCTTGAACAATGAATCCCTATAGCGAAAGTGTAGATCCGGCCAGGATGATAGAGCGTAAGTCATTTATGCTCGGTATGATGACGGCATTTGGCGAATGCGTTGCGGGGGAGGCCAAAAAATGCGCCTTCAGTCCGCCTTTTTATCCGCAAGACTATTACATTTTGAAAAACGAGGCGGAACGAATTGCAGACGAGTTGAAGCTCTTTCTCTGGCTGGAAGAGAACGAAGAGATAAAGGAAGAGAACAGGGTAATGTGGTGGGTGATGTACAAATTTCCGGAAATTCTGGATGAATATCACGCCATACGCGCTAAAGGCTTTAACCCGGCTTATGAATTTGAGGAATTCGCTGAACTGTTGAGCTATGGCTACGCATTTGGAATAAATTCTGAACAGGTTTCATCCATGATACGGACCAAGGAGGATACCATGGAGACTGTGACCCGCATCCTCTTTCAAGCGGGTGACTGGCCGCTTCCTCCTGATTCCCGCAACAACAAATAAACGGGCCAAAAACCCATCTGTTTTGAAGCTTGCCTGGCGCTGCCCAGATAACTGTGCACCAGGCCTATCAGAGTTATGATTAGCACGGTATGATTAACTGGAAATCAATACCCCCTACTTAGTGGAGCAAGCTAAATGCGTTTCAGCGTCCGGCTCATTCAGCATCTGGGCAGTCCGAGAGAGATTGTCGAATTGGGAATACTTGCCGACCAGGCTGGTTTTGATCAGGCCTGGTTTCCAAGTGATAAATTCATGTACCACGCCTGGCCCATTATTTCAGCTTTGGCCGAGCACACCAAACACATTGTAGTAGGCCCCAACGGCACCGAACCTTACGCCGTTTCTCCGGGTGAGATTGCGGTGTTTATGGCGACACTGGACCACCTCAGTCAGGGCCGTGTTGCCATTGGCTTTGGAATGCATACGGAGTTGATGGTGAACTGGCTGGGTCTGGATACCTCGGATCGATTGCAGCGCATCCGGGAAGCTGTCAAATTAATGCGCCGGGTATGGCGTGGCGAAAATGCGGAATTTGACGGCGAAGTGTATCACTGGTCCGATCAGTGTTACTTGCGTTTCAAGGCATTTCGCGAACAAATTCCGATCTATATCTCAGGTTTTGCCCATGATGATCTGGAACTCAGCGGCGAACTAGGGGATGGTAGCCTGCCGATGGTAACACCACCGGAGTCGGCGAAATTGATGGCCGCACGGATTCTGAAAGGAGTGCATAAAGCCGATAAAAGCCCCAATGACTTCGATATTTGCGGTTGTGCCTGGTTTTCCATTTCGGAAAACGGTAAGGGCACAAAAACCGATACGCTGAAAGATATCATTGCCTATTTCGGCAATTACCTGGACGAGGAAGCTCTGGGCACCGTCGGTTTGAGTCAGGCCCATTTTTCCGAAACACAACGCCTGGTGACTGCGGGCGATTACGCCGGAGCCCGGGCTGCGGTAACGCCAGAGATGATGCAGCTTGCTGTGGTGGGTAGCCCGAAAGACGCGATTGCAAAAATCGAGATGTTGGCACAAGCCGGTGTCACACAGGTTTCGGTAGGCGGCCCGCTTGGCCCCGACCCGCGCGAAACGATCCGTTTATTCGGCGAACAGGTCATTCCCTATTTCCGCTAGCACTTATTGTTGCTAATGTGGTTCGTAGCAACAGGCCTGCGGATTTATTATGCGTAACTATATCAATAAGTTGAAAATAGATGGTGAACTGAGAACTGTTGCTGTGGCAGTTGACCCGCAATACGAACTTGCCGCCGTTACCAAAAAATCACAGCGACAGAATGACGATGCCGTTTTATTCAGTCAGGTAAAAGGGACTGCCTTTCCCGTAGTGACCAATCTTTTCAGTAGCCGCCGCCGCTTGTGTGAACTGATTCATGCCGAGGATGGAAATTTTTGTCCGGCCTGGAACAGGCTACTGGACGAAACAGCGTCAATGTCGTGGGATGGCATCAGCACAAGCGATGCGCCTGCGGATCTGGTCACTGGCAAATTAAGCAACCTACCGCTGATACGCTACCATGAAAAAGATGCGGGCCCATACTTTACCTCTGCCATCTTTCTGGCAAAGGATCCCGACACAAAAATCCCCAATTTGTCGTTTCACCGGGCCATGTATGTCAGTGACGACGAGTTGCGCATCCGTTTAGGCAGCACGCATGATCTGACTGATTATCAGCGAAGGGCAGAAACGAAAAATGAAGCACTGGAGGTGGCCTTGTTGATAGGCGTATCACCCGCGTTGTTTCTGGCTGCCTCGGCCTCCATTCCGTTGGACTGGAGCGAGTTAGCCCTGGCATCCAGGATTTCAGGTGAGGCGATCTGGAGCTACCCGGCAAGAACTATCGACCTGGAAATCCCCCAGGCTGCCCAGATCGTTGTGGAAGGCAGAATACGGGCTAATGAAAGACGCCCGGAAGGACCGTTTGGTGAATTTCTTGGCTACTATGTGCCGGAAGCGAAAAATCACGTAGTGGACATTACCAGCGTGTACTGGCGCAAAGAGGCGGTATTTCACAGCATCCTGTGCGGCTCCAGTGAGGACCTCACCCTGCTTGAAACGGTTACAGCAGCAAAGATCTATCGGCACTTAAACGCTGTATTGCCGGGCATTATCGACGTCAGTTGTTCTCCCGCATTCATGAACACTACCATCAAAATCCGGCAGCAGTATGAAGGCCATGCCCGGCAAGTCATCATGGCTGCGTTTGGTGCGGACCTGGATTTCAACAAGGCCGTGTTCGTAGTGGATGAGGATATTGATATTACGGACATGAACGAAGTGATGTGGGCGTTTCTGAGCCGTGGTCGTGTCGACCGGCGCACAATGATAATCGATGAGGTACCAGGCTTTTATCGTGACCCGCACAAGGACCACTGGGGAAGACTGGGTATTGACGCCACGATGCCGTTTGGCAGGGAAGCAGAGTTTGAACGAAAACTCGTACCCGGTGAGGCGGATATCGATCTGAATGACTACTTCAAATAATGCCGCCTGCTTTCCGGGCAAAGGAACCAGAATTGACGCTATGATATTTGCCGCCAGGGACTGGCATGGCTGAGCGGGCCAAAAACTCCAAACCGATCTATTACGGCTGGTGGATCGTCGCTACTGCCGCAGTGGGTATGTCCACCGGACCGGGCCAGTTTGCCTTTGCTTCACTCGGTTTATTTATGATACCGCTGGGTGAAGAATTTGGCTGGAACCGAGCGGAAATCAGCCTGGCATTAATGTGCTTCACCGGAGCGCTTGCTCTGTCGATTCCTTATATCGGCAGATTGGTTGACCGTTTTGGTAGCCGGAAAATTTTACTGCCATCCTATGTAGTATTCTCTGTTTTGCTGGCTTTAATTCCAATCTTTGCACACAAGCTGTGGATTTTTTATTTACTCTTCATATTGATCGGTTCACTGGCTGCAGGTGCCAATGCCCTACCCTATCTACGGTCCATTTCCGCCTGGTTTGACCGGCACCGCGGACTGGCCCTGGGGATCGCCATGGGCGGCAGCGGCATGGGTTTCGTGTATGTTCCGCCAATGGTGCAATACATGATCGATTCCTACGGCTGGCGTTCGGGATACTTCATGCTCGCCGCCGTGTCCCTGGTCGTCGCCGTCCCCCTGGTTTATTTCGTTTTACGTGAGGCACCGTCAAAATCCGAAATCGAGGACTATGATGAACTTCGTCACGGAACCATCAAGCAGCAGCTTGCTGCAAGTATTCCATTATTAACCCTGCTCAAGCAGCCCTTGTTGTGGCAATTATTTGTTATTTTTTCCTTGTTGTCCTTCAGTCTCTATGGTGTTCTGTCGCACCTGGTGCCCATGCTCTCTGATCGTGGCATGTCAACGGCAGATGCCGCCCTTGTGATGTCCACCATGGGTCTATCAATCGTCACGGCACGGATGCTCATCGGTTATATTATTGATCGTTTCTTTGCACCGTACATTGCCGTCATCAGTTTTTTGATTGCCGTAACAGGCATCAGCCTGTTAGCGACCGGTGCGGTGGGGTCACTGGCCTTTCTCGCCGCCATATTTATCGGATTCAGCATGGGCGCGGAGTTCGACATGCTGGCTTTTCTGACCAGTCGTTATTTTGGGGTGGATAACTTCGGTCAGGTTTACGGCCTTTTGTTTACCTCGTTTCTGATCGGTACTTCTGCCGGGCCGCTGGCCTACGGGATTGGGTATGAATCATTGGGTTCGTATATCTGGATGCTGATTGTCAGTGTTGTTTTGATGCTTGTGTCTTCTGTCTTAACGTTGCTGTTGCCCAGATATTAGTAACCGGTAGGTGGGCCAGAACGGTGGGCTCGATAAAATAGTCGATCCTGACTGTGGGAAACAGCACTTAAATGGTCCTGTACTCAGGAAAAAGGCAGCCAGCCAGCCAGCCACTCCGGTTTCCAGCTGAGCACGGCCACCACGCCTGCAGCAACCGACAGAACCGTCCAGACCAGCACACGCGGCCAAATGCGGGTGGGCTGCCTGAGTGTAGCAGCCGTCAGCACCCGGTCCGGTCGCAGCCCGGGTGCCTGCAGCATCCAACGGCAGCTACCAATGTGAATTTCATCACCTGAGCCCAATATTGCTTCGGTCACAGGCGCCCCGTTAAGCAAGGTGCCGGTTGCTGATCCCAGGTCCTTCAGCAACAATAATTTACCATCAACCAGGGTTATTTCAGCATGATGGGGGGCAACACCTGGTTCGTCTATTTGTACTTCACAATCTGCAGATGACCCGAGCACGAACGACTCGCCGAGTGCAAATGACTGGTTGATGACACGACCGGAAGTACCTTTGAGTCTGTATGGGCCCATACTAATTTTCAAACACCTACCAGCTCTGTATCAGCACGATGGCCAGTGCCGCTATACCCTCGCCCCTGCCACAAAAACCCAGCCCTTCGGTGGTGGTAGCCTTGATCGAGATGTCCTGGGTGTCGAGGCCCAGATCGGCGCCAATATTGGCCTGCATCTGGCTTGCATGAGGTGCAATTGCAGGCTGCTCGCATACCAGCGTGATATCCACATTGCCGACCGACCAGCCTTCCTGTTTCAACAGCACATCAACTCTGCGCAACAACTCCCGGCTGTCAGCAGCCGCCCATTCGGGGTCGGTTGGTGGGAAGTGACGGCCGATGTCCCCCAGTGCAGCCGCACCCAGCATGGCATCGCACAATGCATGCAATGCAACATCACCATCAGAGTGTGCCGCGAGGGCCTGATTGTGGGGTATTCGTACCCCACCCAGCATGACATGCCTGCCTGTGCAAAAAGCATGTACATCGATTCCCTGCCCTACGCGAATTTTCATGGTGCCTGATTTGTCATCTCGGTACGTTTAAGCCAGGCTTCAACAACGGCCAGATCACTTGGACGTGTGATCTTAATATTCGCAACGGATCCCATCACCAGTTTGGGCCGGGCGCCTGCGAATTCCATCGCCGACGCCTCATCGGTTAATTCGCGCCCGTCCCGTTGCGCAGCATCGATGGCATCCGACAACGCACCCAGACGGAACAGTTGCGGAGTCTGCGCTGCCCACAGGCCGTGCCTGTCCAGCGTGGCGGTAATCTCCTGTGCTGTGCCCGCTCGCTTCAGGGTGTCGCTAACCGGCATTGCAAGTATGGCGCCATCCTCACACTGCAGTCCCTGCTCCAGCAACCGGTCGAGAGACTCCGCTGACAAACAGGGCCGTGCGGCATCGTGTATCAGCACCCAGTCAGTTTGGGGGTGCTTCTCAGCAATGAACCGCAGGCCATTACGTACTGACTGTGCACGGGTTTCGCCGCCGCTAACCGTTTCCACGGCGGTCGCCAGTCGGCCGACTGCCGCATCAAACCACTGGTCGTCTGCTGCCAGGACGACCGTTATCCCACTAATCATTGGGTGAAACTGAAACGCCCGGATAGCATGCGCCAGCACGGCCTGGCCGCAGACTGGCAGATATTGCTTTAACACTGTGCCACCATAACGTGTGCCACGGCCGGCGGCAGGGATTAACGCGTGGACTTTACCGGTATTCACGCGCCGTCTCCCTTGGCCTTGCCACTCTGGTTGCTCTCAACCGGTGGCGGCACAACCTGGTAAAACTCTTCAGCAGGTTTGATCAGGCCCAGTTCGTTGCGGGCCCGCTCTTCCACCGCATCCAGCCGTTCGCGCAAATCTTCAACCTCGGCCTGCAACCTTGCATTGCGGTGCAATAATTCGTCGTTTTTCTGGCGCTGAGTCTCGACCCGCTGCTGCAATCGTGTCACTTCCCTGAAACCACCCTCCCCGAGCCACAATTTAAACTGCAGCAGGATCAAAACAACCAGCAGGATCAGGGTAACAATGCGCATCCTGGATTAATTGCCCACTACAAATGCTTGAAGGCGCCAGCACCCGCATAACGGGCACTGCTTCCCAGCGCCTCTTCAATACGCAGCAACTGGTTGTACTTGGCAACCCGGTCTGAACGGCACAATGAACCGGTCTTGATCTGGGTAGCCGAGGTCGCGACCGCCAGGTCTGCAATGGTGGTATCTTCAGTTTCACCGGAACGGTGTGAGATAACGGCCGCGTAACCGGCATCGGCGGCCATTTTAATGGTATCCAGCGTTTCGGTCAGTGTGCCAATCTGGTTCAGCTTGATCAGGATGGCATTGGCAATATTCCGCTCAATGCCACGCGCGAATATCTCGGTGTTGGTCACAAATATATCATCGGCCACCAACTGACATTTACCAGCCGACAATTGCGTATGCACCTCCCAGCCCTGCCAGTCATCTTCGGCCATGCCATCTTCCATGAAAATAATGGGGTACTGGCGCAACCAGTTGTCCAGGTACTCGGCAAATTCTTCCGATGAAAAAGAACGTTTTTCCGAAGCAAAATGATAACGACCATCACGATAGAACTCGGAGGCTGCAGCATCCAGGCCCAGATAAACTTCTTTGCCAATGACGTATCCTGCCAGTTCAACCGCCTCAAGTATTGCTTCAATTGCCGCGCTGTTGGACGGAAAATCTGACGCGAAACCCCCTTCATCGCCGACCGCCGTTGCCAGCCCGCGCCTGCTCAAAATACGCTTCAGTGCGTGGAACACCTCGGCGCCACAACGCAGTGCTTCAGAAAAACTACCCATGCCAACGGGTAATATCATGAATTCCTGGACATCAACACTATTATCAGCATGCGCACCACCATTGACGATATTCATCGTCGGCACGGGCAGTTCTGTGGCTGCACCGTTGCTCAGCCAGTACCACAGGGGTTGTTTGTGGTGGGCCGCCATGGCATGCGCGCTTGCCAATGAAGCGCCCAGCATGGCATTGGCGCCGAGGCGGGATTTATTGTCAGTTCCGTCCAGCCGCAGCAGTAATTCATCAATCACCCTCTGGTTGCCTGCATCGACATCATAGAGGCTTGAGGCGATCTCACCGTTGACGTTGGCGACCGCATTGAGCACGCCCTTGCCGCCATATTTTGAGGGGTCCTTGTCGCGCAGCTCAATCGCTTCGCGGGTGCCGGTAGAAGCGCCGGAAGGAATAGCAGCGCGACCAAATGCACCGGACTCGAGTGTTATTTCCGCCTCCAGTGTGGGGTTGCCCCTGGAGTCCAGAATTTGCCGGGCGTGTACCGATTTGATGCGGGTCATAAGAAAGGCTCTCTGTGATGATTGGGTTAATGGTTACTGAAAATCCTGTTCCAGCATCTGGCCGGCCTTGGTGACTTCATCAATGTGCTTGAGTGTCCGCAGCAGTGCTTCCATCCGCTCCAGCGGCCAGGCATTGGGTCCGTCGCTTTTCGCATTCCGGGGGTCAGGATGGGTTTCCAGAAATAAGCCGGAAATCCCCACCGCAACCGCAGCGCGCGCCAGTACCGGTATAAATTCACGCTGACCACCCGATGACGCACCCTGCCCGCCCGGCAATTGCACAGAATGAGTGCCATCGAATACAACCGGACAGCCGGTTGCGCGCATGATGGCCAGTGAGCGCATGTCCGAGACCAGGTTGTTGTAACCGAACGAAGTGCCCCGTTCACAAACCATGATTTGCTCATTGCCCGTGCTTTTGGCCTTGTCCGTAACATTTTTCATTTCCCATGGGGACAGGAACTGGCCCTTCTTGATATTCACCGGCAGACCGGTCCCGGCAACCCGGGTAATGTAATTCGTCTGGCGGCACAAAAATGCCGGTGTCTGCAGCACATCTGCGACTTCCGCCACGGCCCGGACATCCGTGTCTTCATGCACATCCGTCAAAATTGGCACACCGGCGGTTTCTTTAACCAATTGTAAAATACGCAAACCCTCTTCCATCCCGGGGCCGCGAAAACTGTCGATGGATGTGCGATTGGCCTTATCGAAAGATGATTTGTAAATAAAATTTATGCCGAGGCGGTTGGTAATCTCCTTTAAGCGACAGGCCGTTTCAAGCGCCATTTGCTCGGATTCAATCACACACGGGCCGGCAATCAGAAAAAATGGCTGATCCAGGCTGGCTTCGAAACCGCAAAGCTTCATGCGCCGGGCTTCACAAGCTGGCTACTTCTGCGGGCAGCATGCCCTGTTGAGATTTCAATGCTGCCTCGATAAAACCGGTAAACAGCGGATGGCCGTTACGGGGAGTGGAGGTGAATTCGGGATGGAACTGGCAGCTAAGGAACCATGGGTGCGCTGGAATTTCGACGATTTCGACCAGTGTTTCATCCATCGAGTGACCGGACAACAGCATGCCATTTTTTTGCAGAATATCACGATAGTGGTTATTGAACTCGTACCGGTGCCGATGGCGTTCGGTGATGATGTCAGCGCTGTATAATTGGTGTGCCAGCGAGCCAGGCCGCAGGCGGCAGCGCTGGCCACCGAGACGCATGGTGCCGCCTAGATCCGATTCTTCAGAGCGCGTTTCAACTGTACCGGAAGCATCCAGCCACTCGGTAATCAGACCGATAACCGGCGCCCCTGTATGCGGATTGATTTCAGTGCTGTTGGCGTCTTCCAGACCACATACATTCCGTGCATATTCGACCACCGCTGCCTGCATCCCGAAACAGATGCCCAGGTACGGAATATTATTTTCGCGGGCATGGCGTATGGCCATTACTTTGCCTTCAAAACCACGTTCCCCGAAACCGCCCGGCACCAGGATGGCATCGACACCGCCGAGGCACTCAATACCTTCGCTCTCCACCTTTTCTGATTCGACTGTGTGGATATTCACCTTGATGCGATGCCGCAAACCGCCGTGCGTCAGGGCTTCGGTCAGCGATTTATAGGCGTCGGAGTGCTCCACGTATTTTCCAACCATGGCCACGGTGATTTCATGCATGGTATTGCTCAATCGGTCTACCACTTCGGTCCAGCCTGACAGATCCGCTTTATCGGCCTGCAGACCCAGGCGCTCAACGACAATATCATCCAGGCCCTGCTCGTGCAGCAGCAACGGAATTTCATAAATACTTGCACGCGCATCCAGGGCAGTAATGACCGCATTTTTGGGTACATTGGTAAACAAGGCGATTTTGGCCAGATCATCCTCAGGAATATCCATCTCACAGCGGGCAAGTATGACATCCGCCATGATACCGATCGAGCGCAATTCCTTGACAGAATGCTGGGTAGGCTTGGTTTTAAGTTCTTTGGCAGCCTTCAGAAAAGGCACCAGTGTCAAGTGCATGAACATCGCCTTGTGGCCGTATTCAACACCCAGTTGCCTGATCGCCTCCAAAAATGGCAGCGATTCAATATCACCCACTGTCCCGCCAATTTCTATCATCGCCACATCAAAGCCTGCGGCTGCCTTTACCACGTTCTCTTTTATTTCATCGGTGATGTGCGGTATCACCTGGACGGTTCCGCCCAGGTAATCCCCACGGCGTTCGCGGGCAATGACATTGTTATAGATACGACCGGTGGTAAAGTTGTTTAGCTGGCTCATGCGCGTACTGACAAAGCGTTCGTAATGGCCCAGATCCAGGTCTGTTTCTGCGCCATCTTCGGTCACGTAGACTTCACCGTGCTGAAACGGGCTCATGGTGCCCGGATCGACATTAATGTAGGGATCCAGCTTGACCAGCGTGACCTTCAGTCCGCGGGTTTCCAGAATTGCAGCCAGTGACGCTGCTGACAAGCCCTTGCCAAGGGAAGAAACAACGCCACCGGTTACGAAAATAAAAGATGTCATGCCAGAACCTGCCGTAAGTTTGTAGCCGTCAATTTGTAATAGTTCTGGAATGTCATTATATAGACCGGCCTTGCTCGTTGCGACCCCGGCGCGGCAAAGAATTGTTCTTCTTTATGCGAAATCCAATCTATGTTAAAAAGTGCAACTTGTCCGCACATAATGAAAACACCAAATGAAAGCTCAAAGCTCAACAGCAGAAAGTTGTCTGCACCGGCCAGCCCTGCCTGTAAAAACAGCCGGGTTGATGATGTTGGGCTTGTACTTATTGATCACGGCGGGTACGGCTTCTGCCCTTGATATCAAGGAGTGGCATTTCCAGACATCATTATATACCAGGCACTGGAATCCCCAACCGGAACACGTCAATAAAACCAAACTGATCAATCTGGAGCTGGAAACCACAAGCAAGTGGCTGTATGGCTTTGCCTGGTTTGACAATTCATTCGGCCAGCCCAGTCAGTACCTGTATGCCGGCTATTCATGGAAGCTGTTCAGCACGGACTGGGCCTATTTCAAGTTGACCGGCGGCTTACTGCACGGTTATAAGAAACCTTACGAGAACAAGATACCGTTCAATGGTTATGGCATCGCACCTGCCGCTGTCCCCTCCTTCGGGGTCAGGTACAAACGGGTGTTCGGTGAAGTCCAGATACTGGGCACGGCCGCATTCACCGTGACTGCCGGTTTCAGTTTCGGCCGTAAATCGGATTGAAATACAGTCTATAATTCAGGATGATGACTAAAAAATACCAGGCTCGGGATATTGAAGTCCTGACAGGCCTTGAGCCGGTACAGCGCCGACCCGGCATGTACACCGACACCAGTCAGCCCAATCACCTCATCCAGGAAGTCATTGACAACAGTGTTGACGAAGCACTGGCCGGTTATTGCAACCATATTGACGTCACCTTGCACGAAGACGGCTCGGTTGAAGTAGCCGACAACGGCCGTGGCATGCCGGTAGACAACCATCCTGAACACGGTATTCCGGGTGTTGAGTTAATCCTCACACGCTTGCACGCTGGTGGTAAATTCAGCAATGAAAACTACCAGTTTGCCGGCGGCCTGCACGGTGTGGGCGTATCGGTGGTGAACGCCTTGTCTACCGACCTTGACGTGTGGATCAAGCGCGACGGAAAAGAACACCTGATGAAATTCCAGGACGGCGACAAAGCCGGAGAACTGGAAGAAATCGGCACAGTGGGCCAGCGCAACACCGGCACCCGGATACGCTTCTGGCCGGATCCCAAGTATTTCGATACAGCAAAAATCTCCTACAAACGGTTACGGCATTTGCTCCGCGCCAAGGCGGTGCTGTGCCCCGGTCTGCACGTGTCCTTGTGTACCGCGAAGACCGGAGAAAAAGAAGAATGGCAATTTGACCAGGGTGTTGAGGACTACCTGAGCAATGAACTGGCAGGGATCACCCAGTTGCCGGATCAGCCTTTTACCGGCGAGATGAAGGGTGCCGACTCGGAAGTCGCCTGGGCGGTTTGCTGGTTACCCGAGGGCGGCCAGTTACAGGAAAGCTATGTCAACCTGATCCCAACCCCACAGGGCGGCACACACGTTAACGGACTGCGAACCGGCATGGTTGACGCCTTGCGCGAGTTTTGTGAAATGCACAACCTGCTGCCACGCGGTTTACGTCTGGCGCCGGATGATATCTGGGACCGTATTGCCTACATCCTGGCGGTCAAAATGACCGATCCGCAATTCAGTGGCCAGACCAAGGAACGCTTGTCCTCGCGTGCCTGTGCAACCTTTGTATCCGGGGTGATCAAGGATGCCTTCAGCCTGTGGCTGAACCGCAATGTCACCGATGGTGAGGCGATCGCCGCACTGGCTATTGCCAATGCGCAAAAGCGCATGAAGAAAAATCGCCAGGTGGTGCGCAAAAAGGTCACTTCCGGCCCCGCCCTGCCCGGCAAGCTGGCCGACTGCAGCAGCCAGGATTTGTCACTGACGGAACTATTCCTGGTGGAGGGGGATTCCGCCGGCGGTTCTGCAAAACAGGCTCGCAACCGGGAATACCAGGCGATACTGCCTCTGCGCGGAAAAATCCTGAATACCTGGGAGATCGAATCGGACGCGGTGCTTGCCAACCAGGAAGTCCATGATATATCTGTGGCCATCGGGGTTGATCCGGGCTCGGATAAAATTTCAGAACTGCGCTATGGTAAGGTCATCATCCTCGCAGATGCTGATTCCGACGGCCTGCATATCGCCACTTTGCTGAGCGCATTGTTCCTGCAGCATTTCCACGCACTGGTAGAAACCGGCCACATTTTTGTGGCCATGCCGCCGCTGTATCGTATTGATGTCGGCAAAGAAACCCACTACGCGCTTGATGCCGAAGAGCGCCAGGCCATCCTGGATGTTGTTGCTGCCGAAAAAAAGAAAGGTAAACTGGTGGAAACCCGTTTTAAAGGGCTGGGTGAAATGAACCCGCTGCAATTGCGTGAAAGCACGATCGACCCGGATACGCGCCGGCTGGTGCAACTGACCATTGACAGTGAGGCCAGAACCACGAAAATGATGGACATGTTGCTGGGCAAAAAGCGCGCCTCGGACCGCAAGGCCTGGCTTGAAGACAAAGGCGACCTTGCCAGCACCTAAAACCGGTTATTCCCTCTTGCTAGTATCGATCAGCTAAATCAGATGAACGAAATCAGATGAACGAAATCACACAGAGCTTCTCCGAACACGAACAGATCCCGCTACGGAAATATGCAGAAAAGGCCTACCTGGACTACTCCATGTATGTCGTGCTGGACCGTGCGCTGCCGCATATCGGTGACGGCCTGAAACCAGTGCAACGACGCATTATTTACGCCATGAGTGAACTTGGCTTGAGTGCAGGCTCAAAACACAAAAAATCTGCCCGCACAGTGGGTGACGTACTCGGAAAATTTCACCCGCATGGTGATTCTGCCTGCTATGAGGCCATGGTCCTGATGGCACAGCCGTTCTCATACCGTTACCCATTGATCGACGGCCAGGGCAATTTCGGCTCACCGGACGATCCAAAGTCATTCGCTGCGATGCGTTACACAGAATCCCGCATGTCACCTTATGCCAAAACCCTGCTGGCAGAACTGGGGATGGGTACGGTCGCATGGGAACCGAATTTTGACGGCACCCTGAAAGAACCGACGCTGTTGCCTGCACGCTTACCGAACATCCTGCTCAACGGTAGCACCGGCATTGCCGTCGGCATGGCCACGGATATCCCACCGCATAACCTGCGAGAGGTTGTCAGTGCCTGCATCCGCCTGCTGGAAGAGCCGAAAGCAACGGTCGCCGAGCTATGCGAGCATGTGCTGGCCCCCGATTACCCGACTGATGCCGAAATCATCACACCGCGTGGAGACCTGTTGAACATCTATGCGACCGGCCACGGTTCGGTGCGTATGCGCGCGGTATGGGAAAAGGAAAACGGTGACATTGTCATAACAGCTCTGCCGCACCAGGCTTCGCCGGCCAAAATCCTGGAGCAGATTGCCCACCAGATGCGGGCTAAAAAGTTACCCATGGTTGAAGACCTCAGAGATGAGTCAGACCACGAGAACCCCACGCGCCTGATCATAGTTCCGCGCTCGAACCGTGTTGATACTGAACAATTGCTGAATCATTTGTTCGCCACCACTGATCTCGAACGCAGTTACCGGGTTAATCTGAACATCATCGGCAATAACGGTAAACCGCAAGTGCTCAACCTGCGGGAACTATTAAAACAATGGCTGACGTTTCGGCTTGAGACGGTACATCGCCGACTGGAGCACCGGCTTGACCACGTGGTGGACCGCTTGCATATCCTCGAAGGACTGCTGGTCGCCTTTTTGAATATTGATGAAGTCATCCACATCATCCGTACCGAAGACAAGCCAAAACCGGTGTTAATGAACCATTTCGATATTACCGGTACCCAGGCAGAAGCCATTCTTGACCTGAAGTTACGCAACCTGGCCAAGCTGGAAGAAATGAAGATCCGCGCCGAACAGGAAGCGCTCGGCGAAGAACGTGTGAAACTGGAAACAACGCTCAGTTCAGAGCAACGTATGAAAACACTGGTCAAAAAGGAATTGCTGGAAGATGCCGAAAAATACGGTGACGCAAGACGTTCGCAGTTAACTGAACGTGAAGCTGCCCAGGCACTGAAAGAAGAAGACCTGGTACCCTCTGAACCCTGCACCATTGTGCTCTCGAAATCCGGCTGGGTCAGGGCGGCCAAGGGCCATGATATCGACGCCAGCACGCTAAACTACAAGGCCGGTGACGAATACCTTCACGCCGCCCGGGGCCGCAGCAACCAACAGGTGGTATTCCTCGATTCAGCCGGTCGGGCTTATGCGCTGACCGCACATACATTGCCGTCTGCCCGTAGCCTCGGCGAGCCGCTGACCAGCAAATTCACACTACCTGACGGTGCGCAATTCCTGTACGCCATTGCTGGTGACACTCAGCGGAAAATGGTGCTTGCCAGTTCCTGGGGCTACGGTTTTGTAACCGAAACTGTCAACCTGCACAGTCGCATGAAGGCCGGCAAGGCCATGCTTTCCCTGCCGGGTGATTCCAGCCCGGTTGAACCGGCCATGATTGATTCAGATGACGCAGATACCGCTGTGTGTGTTACATCAGACGGCTACCTGCTGGCCTTCCCGCTGGCTGACTTGCCAGAGCTTTCCAAAGGCAAAGGCAACAAGCTGATCAATATCCCGCCCCAACGCCTGAAGGCGGGCGAGGAACACATGATCGGCATGGTCGTAGTTGCGAAAGGTGAAGAAATCCTGGTCTGGGCCGGCCAGCGCTATATGCGCATCGGCAGGAAAGACCTGCAACACTTCAAGGGTGAACGAGCCAAACGTGGACACAAATTGCCGCGCGGTTTTCAGCGCGTTACCCGGATAGAAGTTGCGCCTGACTAATACGCCTGATTAATCATTGAACCCAGCGAATCTGCCGGCATGGCCTCATCGTGCCCGGCACTCATATAACCGGGCTCTCGCCCGTCTTAGCAGGCCAATCCGGAAACCTGAGCTGCCACAGGCCAACTACAAACAGGGCTAAAACGCTGATAGCTGAGACCGTCATCCAGTAAACCGTACCTTCAATATTAAACAGGTAACGTATCACTGTATCCAGCAGGCCTAACAAGGCAATGCCCGGTAACACACGTTTCATCAGAATCAAGACCGCAGTATTGCGACTCAAACCCAGCCATGGCCGGAACGCTACGATCAGCATGGGTACGGTCAGCAGGTAATAGTGGGTCCAGACCAGTGCCGATGCCAGCATCTGTACCAGAGCACCCATGGCTACCAGGAGGGTGTTTTCTATAAACTCCCGATTTTGATTCAACCCTTCACCTGCTGCCGGGGCATTGGCCCTGCGTCCCCACCAGAGGAACACCAGGACCAGAAAGCTGAGCGACAATGCCAGTCCCAACTGACCCAGCGGGCCCAACGCCCCAATAAATTGCGTCATGATGGAGATATTCCCACTTGCCTCCCTGGGGGTCGAACCCATGGTTTTGTCAAGTATCAACAGCCAGTCGATCCAGGCCCTGCTATCACCCATCCACCATGATGAAACCAGGACCGCGCCCGCCACGCCTGTCAGTATCCCGGCTATGGCAACCCTCAACCTGGCATACTGCCGACGAACCACCCAGCCGCCGGCCAACAGCAAGGCGACTGGCGCCAGGTTGGGTTTGAACATCACTGTTAACCCTGTCACCAGTCCGGCAGCAAACAGATAGCGCGTATTTGAGTCCCGGCTGTGCAGCCACAGGATAAGCCCGATCAGGCCAAGCTGGAAACTGTTAACGTTGGCCACCCGCAAGTCGGCAAGCAGCGGCACGAACCACACCACCAAGGGGAGAAGCATGGCCAGACTGGAGGCCAGGGAATAAGCCAGCAGGCGACACATCACCAGAACCGAGACCAGCAACGAGAACAGGGACAGGAAGTTCCAGACGGATAAGTCTGTTTCGTAGTCACCGCTACTGAGCAGCCCGATCACCCAGTACAGGAAAGGCGATGCCGTCATGTAGAGTTTGGATACATACTTCGTAACCATGTTCTCACGTGAAGCCGCATCTGCAGCAAGTGCCTTTTTTCTATATTCCGAAGACAGGCTGATTCGTGATGACTCGTCATAGATATTAAGCGGGTTGTCCTGCTTGACTGCATCGGCTGCGACCCAGGCAACATAGTAGTCGATACCCACAGCCTGCTGGGTATACTGCCAGGCGCCCAGCACGGATAAAAATATCAGGATCGAGAGTATGAAGGTTAAGGGGTCTCTTGAGTGATGGGCTGATACTTTCATGGGTGTAGATCCTTGGGGGGCTTCAGAATTCACCAGATGTTATCATTTACAACTCCCGGAAAGGTGGGATGTCGGTCAGTGAATGGATATTCGCTCAAGTTTTGCGTCCTGCAGCTATTATGTTGCCGCTCATTCAGGCTTCTTCTACTATAGCCAATCAAACCACTATTAAATATCAAAGAAACCATGAAGTGGAAAATAGCAATTTGTGGCCTCGGTGCGGCAGCACGCCAGATTCACCTGCCTGCCTATCAAAGATTGCCTGCCATCGAAGTTGTTGGTGGGTGTGATCCCGCAGTTAATGCAAGTGATTTTGCCTTTCCAGTATTCACCTCCGTGACCGAAATGCTTGCGCACTCAGAGCTGGACATTCTCACCATAGCAACACCGGTCACCAGCCACTTTGAGTTGGCAAAAACGGCATTGCAGGCAGGTTGCCATGTGTTCTGTGAGAAGCCTTTTATGCCCAGCCTGGAGGAGGCCAACGAGATCGCAGAACTCGCGGGGCAGTTAGGTAAGTCTGTCGTTATCAACAACCAATACCGTTTCATGAATATTCATCAGGCTGCACGCAACAGCATCAATACAGCGGAATTTGGCGACCTGCTTTTTATGTCGGCAAACCAGACCTTTTACGTTTCAGAACATACCGAAGATGGCTGGAGGGGCAGCGATACTCAACGAACCTGTAAGGAATTTGGTATCCATGTTTTGGATCTGGCCCGATACTACTTTGATGAAGACCCCGTTTCTGTTACCGCACGTATGCCGAAGGGGAAAAACCCGGCGGGCCCCGATTATCTTAACCTGATTCAGCTTGAGTTCTCCGGCGACCGCGTCGCACACATTACACTGGACAGATTATCCAGGGGTCCGCACCGCTACCTCGACATCAGGCTGGATGGTAGCAGAGGAATTATTGAAACCAGCATTGGCGGAAATGTGGAGTTCCATGCGGGTATCAAAGGTGGCACCAGAAAACCCTACCTGGAGATGGATATTTCCATGGGTGGGCGTGCGCGCCTGTACCATGGAGAACAGTTCAAAAAAATTGCTTCCGACCCTCTCGACCTGTTTGCGCACGCAACAGGCAAATTGATGGCTGCGTTTATCCAGGCGCTGGAAACAGACACAGCGCCACCCTGTCATGCAACGGAAAATATACGTACATTGGCGTTGATGTATGCTGCTTACGAGTCCAGTGAGAAGAATCAGCCCATCATCATGCATTATCGATAGATGGCCAATCGGATCCAATATGATTGGAGTTTTAATATGGAAAAAGAGCATCAGAAGGACGGTTCTTCGCCAGAATTTTCCATAATCATTGGCCGGGTCAGTACTGCAGACGGTGATCGCATCCTGGAGACGCTGGCATCACTAAGAAATCAACAGGGACTGCATCGTTATGAAGTTATCATTGCTGACCGGCGTCATGGCGATACGGGTTCGCGCATTGACGCCAGCTATCCCGAAGCACAACGTATTCCATGTCCTGCAGAAATGTCGTTGCCAGAACTGCGCGCACTGGCGCTGGACCGGGCAAGCGGTCATTATATCGTCGTGACAGAGGACCATTGTGTCCCTTCCGACAACTGGCTGATGAGTATCGTTCAGGCTTTTGAAGAGGCCCCCGTTGGTACGGTTGCGGTCGGAGGCTGCATTGAAAATGGCGTATACGAAACAGCACTGGACTGGGCGACATTTTTTTGTGAATACAGCTATTTTCTGGCATCTGTCAAGGAGGGCATCACGCCCATTTTGCCGGGTATGAATATCGCCTATCACCACGCTGCCTTTGAGAATCTTGACGCTGGGCTTTTAACCAGCGGTTTCTGGGAAACCACCTTGCATCCGGTGCTCATCGACAAGGGGCTTAAATTGTATTCGACCAACAAAATTCGGCTGTATCACTGCAAAAAGTTCAGTTTTGCTTTATTTGCCAAACAGCGCTTTTTATATTCCCGTTACTACGCTGGCCGGCGTTTTTCGCATATGCAGATTGTGAAACGTATACTTGCGTGCGGAGCAACGTTGCTGCTGCCACCATTACTTCTTTACCGAAGTTCTATGCAAATTCGGTCTAAAAAACGACTACAGGGCGAATTCTGGTCAGCCGTGCCGATATTGATTGTGTTTTACACTATCTGGGCGTTCGGCGAGGCAGTCGGTTATGCCCGTGGGCCCGGCACTGCCCTGGCCAGGATTGAATAAGTCTAAACGGCAACGGTGTTTTTTGCGCCAATGGAAGAGCTAACAAATGGTAAAGACAACAGCGAAGGAGAAAGCCATTTTACTGGCTGCGTTTGCAAGGATTGATCCGGTTGCGCTGGCTGTCGCGTTGGGCAGTGTCAGTGGAATAATACTATTCATCGCAACAGCAGTGCTACTGGTAAAGAGTCTGTTGGATGGTGGTGACCCAGGACCCCACCTGTCCCAGATCGGCTTTTACCTGCCCGGCTATGAAGTTAGCTGGCCGGGTGCGATTCTGGGGGGCGCATACTTCTGGGTGATCGGTGCTGTGGTTGGATTTGTTTTGGCGGCATTGTGGAACATGACACATCATCTCTATGTTGCAGTGATACTCGTACGTGCAATGTGGTGGAAAATGATGGCTGACTAGGGGGGAATAACGATGCCAATGAATCTACCGACGGACAAGGATATTTTCACCGCAGAACAGCTGAATGAAAAGCTTCTGCGGGCCGCAATAAAACTCAATACCTGGTTGCTCGCCACGGTCTTCGCCGGTGTGTTTGGACTGTCTTTGTTTGGTTTGACTTACTGGTCACTATTTCGCGGCTTGCCTGATGCGGGGCAGTATTTAAACTTGCTGGGTGTTTTTTTGCCGGGCTATCAAGTCAGTCAAACCGGTGCATGGATAGGTTTGTTTTGGGGAGCGACGCTGGGTGCGTTCTTTGCTGTCTTATTCTACAAAATATACGTGCGCAGCATAGAAGCCGAGATACAGCGCCTCATGGACCCTGGTGCAAATGCTGATCAACTGACGGGTGCGACCATGTATTTTGATGGCAAGTCAATGGGCCTGGCACTGGGTTCCGTTGTTGCCGGGGGGCTGATTGTCTCAACCAACTGGTTGGTTTTCCGGGGTACGGCAGATGAAAGCGTCCATGCTTTGCTGCTGGTGAATTATCTTCCTGGCTATGCAATCAATTTTTCAGGCAGTATTGTCGGCGCCCTGGAACTATTCATTCTTATCTATGCGTTGAGCTGCTTGTTCAGCAGGATTTACAATGGGCTGGCGTCAGCAAGGCATAGCGCCTCACAGTGACGTACAAACCCGAACACGTGATCATCCTGGGAGGAGGTCCTGGCGGCCTGGCAACCGGTCATGAAGTCGGTACCAAGGGCGGCAAGGTCACGGTACTCGAAAAGAATCAGTATGTGGGCGGTCTGTGCAGAACGATTGAAGATAAAGGCTATCGATTTGATCTTGGCGGACACCGGTGGTTTTCAAAAAATGAAGATCTGAATGACTGGTTTCGCCATTTAATGCGTGACGAACTCGTGCTGGTCGAACGAGTCAGCCGGATCTACTACCAGGGAAAGTTCTTTTTTTATCCAATACGCTTTACCGATATTCTGAAAAACACGGGTCTGGTCACGATCCTGCATGCGGGTTTTGCATTTTTATGGTCAGTTTTTAGGCAATCTGTGCGTAACCAGGCCGTGGTGACCATGAAACAGGCTTATGTATCACAATTTGGCACCAAACTATACGACATGTTCTTTCGAATGTATTCCGAGAAAGTCTGGGGCAGGCCCTGTGAGGAGCTATCGGCAGACTGGGTTTCACAGCGCAGCAAAGGGTTGTCAGTCTGGACCGCAGTGCGTGATGCATTGATTGGCAGCGATAATAAGGTAACCAGTCTCATCGATGAATTCATGTACCCCCGGAACGGCTATATGCGCATTCCTGAGCGCATGGCAGAAGATATCCAGACCAGTGGTAATACCATTTCGTTGGGTGCTGCAGTCAGCAAAATTCACTATCACGGGCCGCATGATTTCCAAGTGTTTTACGTCAAAGACCAGCAGCAGCAAAGTTTGCGGGGGGATGCAGTCGTCTCAACCATACCATTAGGGTTCCTTGCCCGGATATTAACACCTGCGTGCAGTGATGAAGTCACGGCAGCCGCAAATGCGCTGGAATTCAGGGACCTGATTACCGTCAATGTGCAGATCAGGCGAAAACAGGTTTCGCCGGATACGTGGCTGTATATCCAGGACTCTGACATTCTGTTTGGTCGTTTTCACGAACCAAAGAACTGGAGTTCTGACATGGTTCCGGATGATGAACATACCTCGCTGGTACTCGAGTGTTTCTGTACGGCAGGAGATGAAATCTGGAGCATGTCAGACGATCAAATCGCTGCGCGCTGTGTAAGTGATTTGGTCAACAAGTTGCAATTTATCAAACAGGACGAATATGAGGGCGCAAAAATCATTCGCACCCGGTACGCCTACCCGGTCTATGACCTGGATTACGCCAGAAAAATAGCTATCATCAATGCGTACCTTGCTGGTTTCGAAGGTTTGAATATTTCCGGTCGTGGCGGTATTTTCCGCTACAACAACGCGGATCACTCAATCGAAATGGGTCTGATGCTGGGACAGAAACTACTGGGCTATGACATTGATCACATGGCGGTCAATACCGAAGACGACTACCAGGAGGTAATCGTCGGGCATGAGGCACAACGGGATAAATATATTTTTCATCCGCCACCAGCATTCGCCGCCAGCGCTGAGGAATCAGCACGGGAGGCCAAAGCGTAAGTGGTATCCGGGACGAGCAGATGACAGTTGGCTGGATTCCACATAGGGTCTGCACAACCTGTATAACCGTGCGCCGGTTCCGCCAGGCTCAAGTATATGCCTGATACTGACTATTCCAGACTTCGGGTGGGTATTGTGGGGGCCGGTCTGATGGGGCGCTGGCATGCAAAGACAGTCAGTCGGATCGGGGCTAAGCTGGTCTCGGTTTTGGATCAAGACTTGTCGCGTGCCAAAAGCCTGTCAGGTGAACTGGGTGGCGAAGCTGAAATATTCACCAATCCAAATGACATGCTGGATAGTTCAAAGCTGGACATCGTCCATATTTGCACCCCGGTGAATAGCCATTTTCAACTTGCCAGGCAATTAATTAATGCGGGCATCCACCTACTGGTTGAAAAACCTCTAACGATTGCCGTTGATGAAACGCGAACGCTATTGCATGCCGCTCGCAAGCAAGATGTGAAACTGTGTCCGGTGCACCAGTTCGGTTTTCAGGATGGTGTGCAAAATGCAATAGCGGCACTGGATTCGCTGGGTGAGCTATTGAGTGTTCGATTTACCACGGGATCGGCCGGGGGTGAGACGCAAAGCGTGCGTGCGTTAAATGAAATCGTTGCTGATATCATCCCGCATCCTTTTTCTGTATTACAGCGACTGCGCACAGGTATCAGTCTGGATACCAGCCAATGGCATGGCCTGCATTTACGTGCAGGGGAGTTGCAGCTTATTGGTTGCGCCGACGGCATTGCAATCGATTTTTACATCAGTATGAATGCCAGACCTACGCGTTGTGAAATGGAATTGTTTTGCAGCCAGGGGCGCGTATACCTGAACTTTTTTCATGGTTATGCGATTGTCGAGAAAGGGCGTGAATCTCGCCTGCAAAAAGTGCTCCAGCCTTTCAAATATGCCTTAAAGGAACTCACTTTTGCGGGGAGCAATATTGCTAAACGTGGTTTGCGTGGGCAGTTCGCTTATCCGGGACTTACCGGGCTGCTGGATTGTTTTTATCAGTCCGTTGTCAGGGGTGTTGAACCTCCCATATCAACCGAAGATACACTCGCCATCGCCATCGCCCGTGATGATTTAGCCACGCGGTTTCTATCCGATAACTCCACATGTGGCACTGATGCGCATCGGCATTGATGCTTCCTGTTGGTGGTCCCGGCGCGGCTTTGGAAGGTTTACCCGGGAACTTCTTACGGCCATGTTCGAGGAGCCATGCGGGCACGAGTTTGTTTTGTTTGTGGACCGGCCACAGGAGCCGGAAATGATGAGACCGGGTGTCAACGTTATTCAGGTCAGTATTTCACAGGCGGTGACAGAAGCTGCCGTCGCGAAGGGCAACCGCACTGTGCGCGATGTGTTCTCGTTTACGCGGGCGGCAGCGGGACAATCCCTGGATGTCATGTTTTACCCTGCCGTTTATTCTTGGTTTCCGGCACCGGTAAAGCTGCCAACCGTCGTAACGCTTCATGATGCAATCGCAGAGCATTTCCCCGCGCTGGTCTTTCCGGATACCAGGGGACGCTTGTTATGGTCATTGAAAATGCGATTAGCCCGCTGGCAGGCGAGCCGCATTATGACCGTATCCAATGCTGCAAAAGAAGAGATTATCGAATATTTGGGGATAAAACCGGAAGTCATTGATGTTGTGAGTGAAGCTGCAGATGCACGTTTCAAGCCGTTACTTGATGCAGACCGGCGCGCCGCTGCGCGTAAACGTTCCGGCTTGCCAGATGATGCCCGCATGATTGTTTACGTCGGGGGACTGGCCCCACACAAGAATATCCCCGGTCTTTTAAACGGCTTCGCCCAGGCCGTGGGTAGAGGTGGGGTCGAAGATGTGCATTTAGCATTGATTGGCGACATTGACGGTGATGGTTTCCATACCCATTACCAGCAGCTTCTGGAAATAGTACAGGCTGACAAACGGCTTCGCACGCGGGTGCATTTTACCGGGTTTGTGTCGGATGATGATTTGGTGGCGCTGTATTCGGATGCGCTGAGCTTGAGCTTGCCATCCTTCTCCGAAGGCTTTGGATTGCCGGCAATCGAAGCCATGGCCTGCGGCATTCCGGTACTGGCCAGTTCGGAAGGTTCACTTCCCGAGGTGGTCGGCGATGCCGGGTTGTATTTTGATCCGCATAATGCCGGGCAGATAGCTGACGCTATTCACGCGATCGCAACAAAAACGGACACACTTGAACGGCTCAGGATAAAGGCAACCCAGCAGGCCGCCCGGTTTACCTGGAACAGGGCAGCGAGGCTGGCGCTGGCCAGCCTTGAGTGTGCTGCGGGCCAATAAGTATGCGTTTTTGTATGCTGAGCACCTTCTATCCGCCCCACCACTTTGGCGGTGACGCGACCTACGTGCGCGCCCTGTCGCGCGCACTGGTGGCCGTAGGACATGACGTAGAAGTTGTCCATTGCACAGATGCTTACGGTGCAGTCAGTAAGTCACCGCCTGCAAATGATGTCGTTGATGATGAAGGGATAGTTGTGCACCGTTTGACCAGCCGGTTCGGGGTTTTGTCGCCACTGTTCACGCAACAAACCGGGCACCCGGGATTCAAATATGGTGCATTAAAGAAAATACTGGCCCGAGACTTCGACGTGGTGAATTTTCACAATATTTCCCTGCTGGGTGGGCCTTCGATATTAAGGCTGAGCAACGCTCCGGTGACCTTGTATACATTGCATGAGCACTGGTTGTTGTGCCCAACCCATATCTTCTGGAAAAACAGAAACCATGCCTGTGACCGTCAGCAATGTTTCAGTTGTTCACTACGTTCCGGGGTTCCACCCCAGGTTTGGCGCTATACGGGTCTGATCAGACGCTCTCTGGCTGCGGTCGATACATTACTGGCACCCAGTAAATATACTGCAAAGAAGCATCAGGAAGCCGGACTCGGGGAAGATATCCACATATTGCCACTGTTTTCGAGCCTTGATCCGGGTAAGCCTCCTAATTTTAAACCAGCATCAAGACCCAGGTTTGTGTATGCAGGCAGGATAACTGCTGCAAAGGGTATCCTGTCGATGTTGAGAACATTTTCCGGTCTCAAAGATGTGGACCTGCAAGTGCTTGGAGATGGCGATTTGTTAACCGGACTTCGACGTGAGTTTGCGGATTGCGGGAATATCTGTTTCAAGGGGCCGGTAAGGCAACATCAGTTGGTACAGTTCTATCAAAACGCATGTGCGGTAATATTACCTTCACTGGCGCCTGAAACCTTTGGCCTTACTGTGGCAGAAGCCTTTGCCTGTGCGACACCTGCAATCGTGCGCGATGCAGGTGGCAGCAGGGATCTGATTGATGCAACTGGCGCTGGTTTTGTATACCAGGCAGATGACGAATTGGCATTGCTGGTGAAACGCATAGCTGCGGATACCACCTTGCGCGCGGACCTCGGTAAAAAGGCCAGATTGGGGTTTACCCGATGGTATACCGCAAACCATCACCTGCAGGGGTATTTTAGTCATATTGCAGATATTCAGCGCAAAAAAGGCGTGATTGTGCACGGACCATGAAGGCAATTCTTACCTTTCACAGTATTGATACATCCGGCTCGGTGCTGTCTTGCGCGCCGGAGGCATTCGCCAATCTGCTGGACGCATTGGGAAAATCCGGGCTGCCGGTGCTTGGCCTGGATGAACTGTTGCTGCAAGAAACAGAAGCAGGCATTGCAATCACATTTGATGACGGTATGCATTCCGTGTTTACCGCCGCCTTACCCGCACTCAGGGATCACGCCGCTGCAGCACACCTTTTCCTGACAACATGCGCGATTGAGAAGAACAATCAGTGGCCTGGCCAACCCCGCAACGCCCCTGAATTCGACATGTTGACCTGGGATGAAATTGAGCGGCTGCATGAGGCAGGCATTTTTATAGATTCACATACACACAGCCACCCTGATATGCGCGAGCTGAGTGATGATGAAATGTTCCATGAGTGTGAATTGGCTGACGACTTAATTGAAAAAAGATTGGGCCGACGCCCACAATATTTTGCTTACCCCTACGGTTACAGGAATGATGCTGTCTGCAACTACATACGCAATAGATACAAAGGGGCGGTAAGCACAGAACTTCGAACCTTGAGCAGTCGTGAGGACCACGCGCAATTGCCGCGCCTGGATAGTTATTACCTCAAGAACCATTGGTTGCAGCGGAACCTGGATTCTTCCTTATCCAGAATGTACCTGTCAGTGCGCGGTGTTGTACGTACACTCAGAGGTACGCAGTGAAACCTGCATACCAACTGACTGTGGTCATTGCTGTGCAATATGCGCAGGAAAACCTGCCCGCAATACTGCGTGAACTGGACCCAGCTGCACACCCAGACGTTGAATTCCTGTTTTGCAGCACGACCATGGATCCAGACACGGCCGTACAGCTTGGTGAATATGAAAATGTGAACGCTTTACCTGGGCCTGTAAACAGCCTGATCCCACAATTGTGGCGCGTGGGAATCGTGGCGGCCCGGGCAGATAAGGTGGCACTTTCAACCGCCCATTGTGTGCCGGAATCCGGCTGGGTTGACCGGTTGATGGCCACCGATATGACAATGCGCCCGGGTATCGGCGGGGTCATCGTAAATGATGATGCAGCCGATGCCAGGGCCTGGGCGATATATCTTTTGCGCTATATATCGTTTTCACCACCGCAGCAGAAAAGGCAAGTTACCGAAATCGCAGCCGATAACGCAATTTACCGCCGTAGGGATATTTTGGAGCATGCTGACTTACTCGAACAAGGCTTTTGGGAACCTTCATTCCACAGCCGTTTTCGTCAAGCGGGGATGGTGCTGGAATTGCATCCTGAACTACGCGTGATACACCACAACCAGTACACGACCAGGCAATTTTTTGCCCAAAGACTGGCTCACGGTAAGGCATTTGGTCTCGCCAGGGCCAGGGAAATATCCACCGCCAGGAGAGTGTTGCTGATCACACTGTCTCCACTGCTGCCGGTATTGTTTTTGGCAAAAACCGTAAGTGCTGTTGTGCACAATGGCAGGTATACATCAAAGCTGTTGTCGGCTTCGCCCTGGTTGTTGGTGTTTCTGTTCGCCTGGGGATTGGGTGAAGTACGGGGATATCTGTCGGCGGGATCAGGAGTTCGTAAGAAGTGATTGCTAAAAGACCTGGACAGAACGAACCTGCAACCCTGGACATCAGTGTCATCATGCCAGTCTATAACGGTGAGGATTTTATTGTTAAAAGCCTGCCGCCACTGATTGAAATGCAGCGGCGGGGTGAAGTACGGGAAGTTATCGTGGTTGATGATTCCTCCACAGACGCCAGCCCCGAAATTGCAGCGAAACTTGGTGCGAAAGTGATTCCTACAGGTGGCAGGGTTGGTCCTGGTGCCGCACGCAACCTGGCTGCGCGGATGATCGAAGGTGCTGGTCTGTGGTTTGTTGATGCGGATGTAGTGGTCCACGACGATGCCATCGCTTATATTAAACAAGGCTTTGCCTCGCCGGAAGTGGTAGCGGTATTTGGCTCATATGACGACCAGCCTGCAGCCCAGAATTTTTTGTCCCAGTACAAAAACCTGGTGCACCATTTTTATCACAGCCGCGGCCGCAGTGAGGCATCAACGTTCTGGGCCGGGTGTGGTGTAGTCAAAAAGCTGGCATTTCTGGAAGTAGGCGGTTTTGACATCGAAAAGTACCAGCGCCCATCCATCGAGGATATCGAACTGGGCTACCGTCTGCGTGAGGCCGGTGGAAGAATAATGTTGATTCCGGGACTTAAGAGCACCCACCTGAAAGTGTGGAGGTTTGTAAACCTGATCCATACCGAAGTTTTCTGCCGGGCGATCCCATGGTCCCGCTTGATGCTGGAGCACACAGGCATGGTTGATGATCTGAATGCCAGTTGGCCGGAGCGCTTGCGCGCAGGCCTGGCTGGCGTCTTTTTTTTCACCTTGCTCATGGTAGCATCCGGTGGGTTGCCCTGGTGGGCGGCCATCCTGTTGGCAGGAAGTGTGGCATGGGCCAATCACAGTTTGCTGACTTTGTTTTACCGCAGCAAAGGTCTGTCGTTTGCGATCAAGGGCTTGGGGTTCCATCAACTTTATTATCTTTACAGCAGTTTCGCATTTGTATATAGCTGGCTGGAAACCCGAATTAAGAAGGTAATCCATGCAGGATAGTAAACGAGACACAAAAAAAAGAGTTTCTACAGATCAGGATAAGCGGCGATTTAAGACCGATGACGCAGATAGTTATAACGCAGTCATCAAGCATTTTGATCGATATACGCAACGCTTTACCGCACATCTGCCTGCCCCGTTGCTGGCGATGGTGCGTAAAAAGGCGCTACTCAAAGGCCTGCAGGGTCGAACCGAATTCCTCAAAATGGATGCGGAAAACCTGGCGTTTCCAGACAACAGTTTCGATGCTGCGATTTCACTGTATGCATTGCACCATTTTCCGAGCCCCGGTAAGGCCCTGAGCGAGATATATCGTGTGTTGAAACCGGGTGCGAGTGTTATTGTCGCCGTGGGAAGCTCACCCCCGGTTTTGTCGATGGCTGGTGTCAAAGCCGTTGCCAGAAGGTTCGGATCGAACTGGCGTCGGTCGATGGGGCGCGAATTATCGGCATGTGACCTGATCGACGCCCTGATCGAGAAACACATCCCGAAAAAAACCGATCGTGACGTTACTGAATGGGCTGAGCAACTCCATACTTTTACAGGCTCCGTAAAAAATATGGTGACTGCGGCAGGGTTCACGAATATTCGTCACGATTGGAAAGGACAGTACTCGACCCTCAATGACGTAGATGATTTCTGGTTATTGCAGATGACTTTTTCAAGCACTGCGCGTAAACGGGTTCAACAGGCAGATGATGGTATTCTCGAACGCTTGAAAACAGAGTTTTACCAGCGCAGTGAGCAGGTATTGAAGAAAAACGGCAGACTGGTTTATCAAACGGGTGCCGCGATAATAGCCGGCATTAAGCCAACCCGTTAGGCTCGTACCAACAGTGAAATATTGGTGTTACGTACTTGCAATGCTGGATCAACATAGAGGTAATTATCTGGTATGAACGCGGCGACTTCGGTGATTATTGCATCTAACAATGCTGAGGCTGTAATCGTTGAATGTTTAACACGGCTGTTACAGCAGGGTGAACACTCAAAGCTGGAAATCATTGTAGCGGACAGCTCAACCGACGCGACAGCGCAACTGGTCAGAATGCGATTTCCGCAGGTGCGATTACTTCATTTCACCAGCCCAACCTCCGTGCCGGTGCTGAGGGGGCGTGGTATTGCAGTGGCAACGGGGCAGATTATCGCCTTTCTGGATCCTTACTCCATGGTAGGCCGGGACTGGTTGAAACAACTGATAAGGGCTCATACTGAACATGACCATCCCGTGATTGGTGGTACCGTGGATCTATACCAGGCAGATTACCAGGGAGTGCTCACCTGGGCGCAATATTTCAATGAATACGGTATGTTTATGCCACCGGTTGAAGAGGGCCCCACCGGGATACTGCCGGGCAGCAATATCTCATATAAAAGAAATGTCCTGTATGCAGGGGATTCGCCACGCTGCAAGGATTTCTGGAAAACGTTTGTAAATGCGGGCATTCGGCGCTCAGGTAAACAGCTGTGGCAGTCATCATCGGTCAGCATTGCCCTGTGGAAACCGATCGGGTTTGGTGGTTTCCTTTGGACTCGCTTCACACACGGCCGTTGCTATGCGGGCATGCGGTGTGTGGAGTCCGGCCTGCCAATACGTTTTCTGCGCGTGCTGTCAACACCTTTCCTGCCATTTTTGCTCCAGTACCGGTGGAGCAGACAAATTTGGCGGAAAAAGCGTCACAGGCGTAAATTTTTGCAGACCCTGGCACTTCAATTCATACTGTTTTCATGCTGGTCGCTGGGGGAGTTCACGGGTTACCTGACTGGACCCGGTAAATCTTGCACGAAGCTCTATTACTGATGAGTAAGCAGAAATCTGCCAGTGAAGCAACTCTGGCTCTGTCAGTTGTGGTGATTTCGTTTAACGGTGCAGCGCTGCTGCATGATTGCCTGGCTGCGTTAATATCCCAACCTGACTTTCAGGAAATGGAAGTTCACGTAATAAGCAAGGAGGCGAGAGGGACGGTACCAGAAGGCCGCAGGGGAATAGCCCAAATCCACTGGCATCAGGTA